>JAAXZS010000086.1 GCA_012719745.1 Clostridiales bacterium
AGCCGGGGCAACCCTCCTTTAAAACTATTTTTTAAGGATATTTTATTCACCAATGGAATCGGTACGGAAAACGAACTTCACGCTGCTCTCCACGCCTTCAGGAGCGCCGGAGAAGGAGGTGTACCCCTTGGAGAGATCCGCCATAGCCTGCAGCCGATCCGTGAGACCCGTCAGGTCGCCGTCCACGGCGTCTGCCAACTTCTGAATGCCCTGCTCGTTAAGCTGCTTAAGCCCATCGGAGAGCTGCATACTGCCGTCCTTTAGCTGGGAAACGCCGTCAATAAGGAGCCCAGACTTACTCTTGAGTTCATTCATCTTGCTGTAGAAGGTGTGCAGGTTATCCCGCAGACTCATGGCACCGCCGGTAATCTGGCCCGCAGAGGACGCTGCCGTGTCAACGCCGCCAGTGTAAACGGAAAGCTGCTCGTTTACCGCCGCCGTTGCCAGGGCTGTAACCTTATCGGCAGAAGCCGTCTTCTGGCTGCCGGCTGTCAAAAGTTGATCTGCCAGCGCCAAAATAACCATCTGCTGATTTGTATCCGTCACACCGGCAGCGGAGAGTTCTCCTTTTAAGGTGGCCACCGCCTGGGGGGCTGCGGCGCTGATTTGAGCCGGGTTTGTCATGCCCTGTTCCTTGAGAGAAGCCACAGCCAAAGCACTCACCATGTTTGGGATAGCGGATTGATTCCCCGCCACAGCTGCAACCGCTGCGCCGTCTGTGGCCATTTTGCCGGCAGCCGTAACAGCTTCCGCCACCGTTTTATAGGTATTGGAGGTCAAAAGATCCTCTGCCAAAGAAAGAACGAGTGTCTGCGTGGGCACATCCGTCACGCCGTTTTGAGTCAGCTGGCCTGTCAGCTGCTCTGTAGCCATGGTAATCTGGGTCTGGTTGGGTGTGGCTGCGGCCAACTTTGCGAAGACTGCCGCGTAATTATCCCGGGTCAGCGTCAGCTTGTCTGCTTCTGCCTGGGTCATGCTGCCGCCGGCTACCAGCTGACTGCGCAGCTGGGTGGTGGCGCCGGCAAAAATGGCATCCACCAGCATAGCCGCACCACTATTCACCTGGTTGCTGTTGGCGCTGAGGGTAGAGAGGCCCTCCGTCAGCTGACCCAGGTAGGAATAGAGATCGCTGCTGCCGTTGTAAAGGGCGCCGGAGGCATCCGTGAGCGCTCCCACACCGTCTACCAACTCGCCGGATTTGGCCAACAGCTCGCTCAGGCCGGTATACAGCTGGGACGAACCGTCCAACAGTTGGCTCATAGCATCCGTCAGCTTGTTCATGGAGCCCGTGAGATCCTGCAGATCCGACACCTTGTCAAAATTCATATCCTGGAACATACTGTTGGTGGCCAGCGTCAGGATCGTGGTCAGGGAGAAGTTGGTCACATCGGCGGTAAAAGTCACGCTGGAAGGAATATCCAGTTCACTCTTGTCAATGTTCAGACTTTCACTCACACCGGGCAGGGCAAAGCCCACCGCATAGGTGCGGTCGCCGTCGTTGAGCAGTTTACCGTTGGACACCGTTACATTTTTAAATGTATCATTGTCCAGCGCCATGCCGGTGAGCATGACGAAAGGCACGTAGATTTTCTCCTGTTTGCCGTTGACGGTCTTCATCTCGTACTGGTTGTTGGTATAGTCAAACCGCATGGTCAGGCGGCCGCTCTTGCCGGCCAGCGCATCAGGCTTGATCTCCTTTCCGTCCAGCAGATAGGTTACGCTGACGCCCACTGGCAGTGCTTTGGATGTGGAACCCTGATACTCAATGTCCTGTCCCTGTGCATTCCACGTGAGGCTTCCGTTACTGCCGGTGGTATAAGTCTCGTCGCCGGCCACGTTGGTAATATCCTTCAGATCAGACACATCGTTCAGTGTGGCCGCTCCGTCGGGATTGGTAAGCCGGTTGCTGACGATCACCTTATTGATGGTGCCGTCGGCCTTGGTCATTACATAAACTGTTTCCTCCTTGGAGGCATTCTCGCCGGCCGACAGATTAACGGCGGACGTCTGTTCTGCACTCTCGGTGGTATTGGCGGTATCAGCGCTCTTGGCGGCGCCTGCCGCATAGGCAAGGGCGCCCGTTCCGCCGCAGGCCACAGCTGCCGCCAGAACACCCGCCATCACAGCTGTCTTTTTATCTTTCCAGTTTTTCATAAGGATACCTCCTGTTTCTTTTTTATCAAAAAGCCTGAGCCGGTCTTGCAGATTACCTTATCCAGCAGCATAAAGAGCGCCGGCAGGACAAAGACCACACAAAGCATACTGACGATGGCGCCACGGGCCATCAGGCTGCACATGGAGCTGATGATGCTGATGTCGGAATAAACGCCCACGCCGAAGGTAGCGGCAAAGAAGCTGAGGGCGCTGACAATGATGGAGGGAATGGAAGTGGCCAGCGCGGTGGTCACTGCTTCCTTCTTGCCGCAGCCGTCGCCCCGCTCCTTCTTGTAGCGGGTAGTCATCAAAATGGCGTAGTCCACGGTGGACCCCAGCTGAATGGTACTGATGCACACCGGGGCGATAAATGGCAAGGCAAAATTGGTGTAATAGGGGATGCCCAGATTGATGAAGATGGCCAGTTCAATGACCGCCACCAGCACGAAGGGCAGGGAAATGTTTTTCAGCACCAGCGCGATGATGACAAATACCGCCGCAATGGAGATCCATGTGACCACCGAGAAGTCGTGGTTGGTGACCTGGATCAGATCCTTGGTGCAGGGTGCCTCGCCGATGAGCATACCGGTGGAATCATATTTCTTCAAAATGGCATTGATGGAGTCAATCTGGGCGTTGCACTCGTCCGTGGAGACGGTGTAGGCGGAGTTGATGAGGATCAGCTGATAATCACCGCTCTTGAGGGTCTCCCTCACGTCGGCAGGCACCACATCCTCCGGCAGCAATCCGCCGGCCACGGAATCATAGCCCAGCGAGTACTGCACGCCGTCCACGGCGTCGATCTCGTTTAGCATCGCCTTGGCGTCCTTATGGGACATGTCGGCAGAGCAGAGGATCATATGGGTGGTGGAGATGTTGAAGTCATCCCGCAGCTTGTTGTTTGCCTGAAGGAAACGGAAGTCGTCACCCTCCGTATTCGTGCCACTGAGCACCTTGGTCAGATCGTAGTAAACAGGGGTCCGGGCATAGCCGATGGCCGCCGGCACCAGGACAATGGCCGCAATAATGAGGAAAAGCCACCAGCGCTTGGTAACAACGCCGGCCAAACCCGTCATACGGGGAATCACGGAACGGTGCCGCGTCTTTTCCAGTAGTTTGTCAAAAATCAGCAGCAAGGACGGCAGTGTGGTGATGCAGCTGATGACGCCCAGCAGGACGCCCTTTGCCATCACAATGCCCAGATCCGTACCCATGGTGTAGCTCATAAAGCACAGCGCTAAAAAGCCCGCAATGGTGGTGATGGAGCTGCCCAGCACCGAGGTAAAGGTGGCGTCAATAGCCACTGCCATGGCCTCGTTCCGGTCAGACAGATACTGCTTTTGCTCCGAGTAGCTGTGCCAGAGGAAGATGGAGTAATCCATGGTCACAGCCAGCTGCAGCACCGCCGCCAGCGCCTTTGTGATGTAAGAGATCTCGCCCAGGAACCAGTTGGTTCCCATGTTCCACAAAATGGCGATACCGATAGACACCAGGAACAGAACCGGCGCGATCCAGGAGTCCAGCAGCAGCATCATGGCCGCCAGCGCACACAGCACCGCAATGCCCACATAAATAGGCTCTTCTTTTTCGCACAGAGCTTTCAGATCGGTGACCATGGCGGACATACCGGAGACAAAGCACTGCTCCCCCGCTACAGACCGAATCTGGGTCACCGCCTCGATGGTCTCGTCGGCGGAGGTGGCACTGTCAAAAAACACTGCCAGAATGGTAGCGTCGCCGCTGACAAACTTGTCATAGTACTTTTCTGGTAAAAGTTCCTTGGGGACATTTAGTGACAGCAGATCATCGTACCACAGGACATCCGCCACATGGGGCACGGCTTCCAGCTTTGTCTCCAGGGCAGCCACATCCTTGTCGCTCATACCCTCTACAATGACGAAGGAAAACCCGCCCTTCCCGAATTTGTCCAGCATAATGTTTTGGCCGGCTACCGTATCCATATCCGACGGCAGATAATCCAGCATGTCGTAGTTGATTCTGGTATGCATCATGCCAAGATAGGACGGAATCAGCAAAAGTATGGCAAGAACCAGAATGGGAATGCGGTATTTAACCACCGCTCTTCCGAATTTGTGCATGTAAGAGGCACCTCCTTGTATTTTCCGGGACAACCGCCCCCCTTCTGAGCGGAAGCGGAACGGGAGAGCGCGGAAACACACCCCCGCTGCTTTTTATCTCTTTGGGGATGTTTCCGCACTCTCGCGCCGGCAAAAAGCCGGCTATTTTCATCAAACCCGGGGGCTTTTGAAAACGTGACCTTATCATGCCGCGAAACGGCGTCAATTGGAATAGACAATCGGGGTGGATTTGTCTGCGTTCCAGACACACAGGGGTGAATTGTCTAAGAGAAAAATTTCTTGCTTCTTTCATACGGCATGGTATACTTTATTAAATAAGGAGTTGATGTACATGCCCAACCGGATGGCAGGCGACGCCACAAAGGAACTGCTTTGTCAATCGCTGAAAAAAAAGATGGCCGTCAAGCCTCTGGACAAGATCTCTATCCGGGAGATTACAGAGGATTGCGGTCTGAACCGGCAGACATTTTATTATCATTTTGAAGATATTTACGATCAGGTCAAATGGATGTATGAACAGGAGGCCATTTCGCTGCTGCGGGAGCATGAATCCATTCTCTTCTGGCAGGAGGGCATTTTGCTTCTGTTTGCGTATCTGGAGAAAAACAGGGCAGTCTGCCTATGCTCGCTGCGCTCCATGGGGCACGACCATGTTCGCCGTCTGTTTTACAACGACCTCCACGATATTTTAAAGAATCTGGTGTTTTCCATGGGAGAGCAGGCTCATATTCCGGAGGATTACGGCAATTTTCTCACCCACTACTTCACTGTTTCCCTGGCCGCTATGGTGGAAAGCTGGCTGCTGGGGGAGATTAAGGAAACGCCGGAACAGCTGGTGGCCTATGTGGACATGACGATCAACGACCAGCTGCGGGGCGCGGTGGCCCGGGCCTCTTCTCAGGAGAAGTCCTCCTGAGCCTCTATACAATTACCCCTAAACTGTCGCAATACCGGACAAAGCATCCCCGGTTGTCTATTATCGGCGAGAGCAATCCGCCGTACACTGTTATAAGTAACTTTCCGATCAGGTAAAAATACAACGCGATGACACTACACCCGGCCATATGCTGCCGGGTCATGCGCGAAAGGAACGATCAATCATGATAGAAGGACGTTATAAAATTATTCTTCGCTCTCCCTTGGGGCCTCGTTTCGGCGTTTTGCGGATCGAGCAGGAAAGTGATAGCGTCAGCGGTGTGCTGGAGCTGCTGAACCGTACCAATATCTTCACCGGCGGCCATGCCACAGGGGATTCCTTCTCCTGCAGCGGCGAAATGCAGACGCTGATGCGGCACCTGTCCTATGTGATGGAGGGCAGCGTCAGCGGCGACAAGCTGCAGGCCGTGGTCAAGACCCTTTGCGGCGCCACCCCTGTCAACATGACCATCAGCGGCACCCGACTGTAAATCTTATAAAAGTAAGGATACTCGGCAGAGCCTGCCGGGCGGATCAGCCAATCTCCCGCCTGTTATTTTAACACGTTCTTTGGTATCCATCTTGTTGTCAGCGGCATCGTGATCCTGTTTGTGCGGGGATATGAGTTGTATGATTGGCAGTGTATCCTTTTTGCGGGTATGGGCGGAAACTTTTTGTGCCGCGGCCTGCAGGAAAAGAAAACCGTTGATCTGCTGTTTGGTGCGGCGTCACTCCTTATGGCGTTTTTAAATCTGGGTCTTTTTTTCGCCCATTTATTTTACTAAACCGATTGCTGCATATAAAATTTCCCGGATGCCTTGACATCCGGGAAATTTTTATTCAGCAGCCACCCTGACTGCCAAGTACATGTCAACCGCCCCTCGAAACAGTGGGGGTATAGATCTGTCCGATATATTTGGTCAGACGATCCGCATTCATGGCGCCGGCCACCATGGCCTTTACATTGCCGTCAGCGTCGATAAAGGCGGAGGCGGGAAGGGAGCTGGTGGGATAGGACCGCCCGGCGGTACCGTCCTTATCAAAATAGACAGGGAACGTAAAATTGTTTTGGCTGATAACCTGCTGCGCCTTTTCCATTGTGTCGCTGGTGGTCAGGTTGACCATCAGGAACGCCACATTCTCCCCGTACTGCTCATAGGCCGACTGGAATGCCGGCATTTCCTGCTTGCAGTAGCCGCACCAGGAAGCCCAGAAGTTGACCACTACAGGCTTTCCCTTAAAGCTGCTGAGGGTCACCCCATTGCCGTCCTGGTCATAGACGGTAAAATCCGGGGCGGGCACCACATCTTTGGTCGTGGTACCACTGCTTGCTTCTTCATTTGCGCCCGAGCTGAGATTATTGCCGTTTTGCGTTTCAGGGGAATATTTTTTTGAGAGGTTGGTGTAGGCGAAATAGCTGCCTGCCAGTATCAATACCGCCAGTACGGCCCACAAAATGACTTTTATCTGCTTACTCATGATAAGCTCCTTTCCTTATGCCAGCAGCCGGGCTAGCTTTGAAAAGACGCCCGTTGCCATCAAAATACCTGTGAGAATTAAAAAGATACCGCAGATGAGATTGATGATGCGGTAGTTGCGCTTGATAAAGTCGAAGGTTCCCTTCAGCTTGTCGATCAGAACGGCGCAAAGGACAAAGGGGATGCCCAAACCGACAGAGTAGCTCAAAAGGAGCAGCATACCGGAAAACCAGCTTTGCCCGTTGGCCGCCAGAAGCATGGCGGAGCCCAGAAACGCACCGGTACAGGGCGACCAGCCCACCGCAAAGACAACGCCGAAGACGATGGCCGCCGGGAAGGTGGTGGGCTTCACGTCCATGCCGGGCTTTAGTGTCTTATTAAGAAATCCGATTTTCAAAAAGCCGGTATAATGCAGGCCAAAAATGGCCACAATCACGCCGGTGACAATGTTGACAATCGTCTGATAGCGGTTGAGAAAGCTGCCCACGCTGCCGGCAAAGAGCCCCAGCACCACAAAGATCACCGTAAATCCCAGCACAAAGCCCAGTGCGTTTTGCAGCGTGCGGCGCGTTCTGTTCTCCATGCCGCCGCCGGCAAAATAAAGGATATAAAGGGGGATCATAGGCAGCACGCAGGGGGAAATAAAGGTGATGATTCCCTCTAAAAATGTAATTAAGAATTGCATAGTTACTCCTTACTGTTCCTTCTTATGGCAGTCTGTCAGCTGACCGCCGTTTTGGAAAAGACGGTGGTCAATGTCGGCAAGTGTTATCCCCCGCAGGGTTTCCCGGCCACTCTGATCCACAGCCTCATAGACGTCGTCCATCACACCGGCCATGCCGGAGGCGATCATGCAGTCCATATCTATATCACCGGAACGCCATACCGTCTTGAAAAGCGTGGTACACACCGCGTTGAAAATATCCAGCAGGGTAATTTCCGCGGCAGTATGCGCCAGGCAGTAGCCCCCCTGCTGACCGTTTTTACCCGTTACCAGTCCCGCCCTTTCCAGCTTGGCAAGTACCCGGCGCACCCGGACGGGGTGGGTGCAGACATTCTGGGCAATGGTCTCACTGGAGAGAACCGCTCCCTTATGGTGCAGCAATTCCATGGCGTGCACCGCCACCGCAAATTCCGCTGTCATATAGGCACCTCCTGTCAGTCGGTGACTGTCTCATAAGGCCAGTCTATGATACCGCCGAAATCGTAGACCGCCGTATAGCCCATGGCCACCAGCTTCTCCGCCGCCTGCTTGCTGCGCCGACCGGAACGGCAGTAAATCAAAATCTCCGCGTCCAGATCCGGCAGAAGCGCCGGTTTCTCCGTATTGATAGCCTCATTGGGAATGAGAAGTGCCTTTGCGATATGACCCTGGGCAAACTCCTCCGCCGTACGCACATCCACCACCGTCACCACGTCGCCGCTGTCCATCCGCTCCTTTGCCGCCTCCGGTGTCAGCTTGTGGTACACCGCGCCCGACTCTGTTGCGCCCGGCGCCGGTGCCTCTTTTTTATTGCGTAAAAATAACACAAAAATGACCACCGCCGCAATGGCAATCAGGATCCATACCAGTTTTTTCATAGTCTTTTTTCCTTTCGGCTTTATATGTAACTCATTCAGTTACATATTGGCTGAATTCTATCAAAGTATTCCCACTATGTCAATAGGTTTTCGCGGAAAAATTTGTAAACAAACTATTTCTTTTGTGCTGGTAAATTTTCTCAAAAAAACGGCTGCAAATCCCGAGATTTGCAGCCATCTCCTATTCCATTTTGTTATTTGGGGACATACCTGCTGCCGGCGGTTCACCGCCGCCATGCTCAATCCAGCGGCGCACTGCCTCCATGCGAGCGTCCAGCTGGGCGCTCATTTCCGAGCATTGGCGCAGCTCATCACTGATAGCAACTGCCTGGGGCAAATCCTTTTTGTAGCGAATCTTATGCTCCAGACTGGCCCAGAAGTCCATGGCGATGGTGCGCATCTGCACCTCCACCTTCATCATCTTCTTCTGATCGTGGAGAAAAATCGGCACCTCCACAATGAGATGCAGACTGCGGTAACCGCTCTCCTTTGGATTTTTGATATAGTCCTTGCGAGTAATGAGAGTGATGTCGTCCTGCCGCAGCAGGCAGTCGGTCAGCATGTATATATCCTCAGGAAAGGAGCAGATCACCCGCACGCCTGCCACATCGAAGATATTGTCCTCAATGGACTCAATGGTCAGTGGCAGACCCTTTCTCTTCATTTTTTCCAGAATGCTCTCCGGCTCCTTCAGCCGGGATTTAATAGATTCTATAGGGTTCCGGTCGTATTGCAGCGACAGTTCCTCATTAAGTACATTGAATTTGGTCTCTACCTCCATCATGGCACAGCGATAGTAGGTCATCAGTTCCCGATAAGGATTAGTACGCTGATCCAACCAGTCCAGCACTTCCTTTTGTGAGAGCCGGCCCAGCAGCTTGCCACGGCGGAGCCTGTCCTCGGTAAGTCGTTCTAAAACAGGTCTGATTGCCTTATCTCCCATGAGCATTGGCTTGTCTCCTTCTATATTAGATGTATCTTCACGGTAACATGTTGCTGCCCGTTTGTCAACCGGCCTTCTCCTCTCTTATTTTGCCCCAACATTTAAAAAATCCCGTGAGAGATAGATTTCTCACGGAATTTGCTGTCTGTATAGGAAGAATTTTGGCCTTAGCTGCCGGGCGCATTACCGCTGCTGCCGCACAGCAGCTGGCGAACCGCCTGATGGGCACCGGTGGCGGCCAGGCCGGACGCGATACCTACAGCAGCAGCTGTGATATAGTCCTGCGCCGGGAAATCCGGCATAATACCTACCGCCAGAATGCCCAGAATGCCGCCGCTCAGGCCACATATAACGGGAATCCATTTATTATTAAGGCCGCTTACCTTGACGATCTGGCCAATGAGCCAGGCGATTACGGTGATGGCGGCCACGCTTGCGATTCCAAAATTCATCTGCATACCTCCTGTTCATCCCATTATATGTACCGTTTGTCCAGTGATGTATAAAATAATGTGACATTTTTCCTATAAATAGCGTTGCAATTGTGATTTCGCGCGCGTATAATAAAGAAGCTTATAAGTCATCTCTTTGCACTGCATTTTTAGCTACAGTACAATCTGAGCAGGCGATGGCGCGGGAAGCCGCGCTGTGGGGCCGGGTCACATTCGTGACAGTAGATTACCATCTGCGGGACAGTAGTTACTTGATACCGTTCCACAGGTGGGTTTTTTATACCCTTCTGGCGGGAGGTAGGTATAGCTATCACTCAATTCCTGTCAGGAGGTCATTCAAAATGCGTTTAAAAACCGATTCATCGTCCGGTTTGTCCTCTATGCAGCAATCCACTCTGGATGTCAAAGAGGCCAACCGCGACATCGCCCGGGTGTCCGTCGTGGGTATCGTGGGCAACATTCTGCTTAGTTCCTTCAAGCTCTTTGCCGGGGTCATTGCCCACTCCGGGGCTATGCTCTCCGACGCCGTCCACTCCCTGTCGGATGTATTTGCCACACTAATCGCCCTCATCGGCGTAAAGCTGGCCCGCAAAACCGCGGATAAAGGACACCCCTATGGCCACGAGCGACTGGAGTGTGTGGCGTCGCTGCTGCTGGGCACTATTCTGCTCATCACCGGCCTTGCCATCGGCTACGCCGGTCTTTCCAAGATTCTGGGCGGCCGCTATGAGGCGCTGGCCGTTCCCGGTGTGCTGGCTTTGGTGGCAGCGGTGGTCTCCATCGTGGTGAAAGAGGCCATGTTCTGGTACACCATGTACTACGCCAAAAAGCTGCACTCCTCCGCTTTCCACGCCGATGCCTGGCACCATCGCTCCGACGCGCTGTCTTCGGTGGGTGCGCTTATCGGCATCGGCGCGGCCCGGCTGGGCTTTCCCGTGATGGACCCCATCGCCAGCGTGGTGATCTGCCTCTTTATTTTAAAGGTGGCTTATGACATTGGCAAGGACGCCCTGCGGAAAATGACCGACTGCGCCTGCAGTGAGGAACAGGAGAACCAGTTGCGCAGCTGTATTCTTTCCGAGGAGGGCGTGCTGGGCATTGACAGCCTGCGGACACGGCTTTTCGGTGACCGCATCTATGTGGAGGCGGAAATTGTGGCCGATGGCAACGAGACACTGACGGAGACTCATGCCGTTGCCGAACGCGTACATGATACCATTGAAAAGAATTTCACCAATGTCAAGCATATCATGATCCATGTCAATCCCATTCAGGAAGAGGTCTCCTGAACCTAAAGCGGCAGCGGACACGAAATCGTGTCCGCTGCCGTTTTGTTGCCATATTACAGATCCACTTTTTCATATCGCGCGGCGGCCAGGCGGAAGGAAAGGAGCGTTCCCCCCAAATAGACTACCATGCCCGCGATCAGAACAGGTAGCTGCCGCACCGTATCATAGCCGTCCAGCCAGGAAAGCACCGGAATATGCACGGATACCTCCATGGCGATCATCAGAAGGCTTACCGGTATAACGGCTTTGAGAAAAGCCATTCCCACCTTATAGGCAGATTGATAGAATGCCGGCAGGAAAATGATATTGAAAAGAGCATAGAGCAGCAACGCAAATCCCAGTAGCGTCATGTTGGCGTCCACTCCCACCTGATTGCCGCCAAAGGGATTCATGCGGGGGCTGATGATGGTAAAGGGAACCGCGATTACCACGGAAAGCAGCTCGATAAGTACCACAAACAAACAGGAAGCCTTCACCGTGTCCCGCTTGCGGATGGGCAGCAGGGCGGAATAGTAAATATCCTTCTGCTCTCTCATATTCAAAAATGTAAAGAACAGACCCAGCATCACATAGAAAAAGCTGACCGTATAGGGATAATTGGGAATCAGCAGCATCACCCCGAAAATAGTGAATACAAAGGTCATGGGATGGCTCACCAGCCGAATCTGCTTATATAATAGCTTCGTCATCATATGCTCTCCTCTCCACCGACACAATAATATCCTCCAGCGTCAGCTCACCGCCCGGCTGTCGCAGATAGCTGTAGGCATCCCGGAATTGTTGCAGCGTGCCGCTTTGCTGGATCTCCCCCTCTTTGATAAAGGTAATGTGGCTGGCGCATTTCTCCAGATCCGAAGTGATATGGGTGGAGAAAAGGATACTCCGTTCCCCGCTCTCCACAATTTTTTTAAACAGCTCTGTCAGATCGTCCCGGGAGACCGGGTCAAGGCCGCTGGTGGGCTCATCCAGAATCAGCAACTTTGCTTCATGGGAGAGCGCCAGAGCAATCATGTATTTCACCTTCATACCGCTGGAGAGCTGATCTACCCGCTTTTCCTGATCGATTTCAAACAGCCGGCAATAATGCTGATATTTGCTCTCATCCCATGTATTGTAAAAGCGGCGGGTGACGTCGGTAATGACACGCACCTTTTTCTTGGGATAAAAATCAATGCCTCCCAGCACCACGCCAATGTTTTGCTTGATATAGGCCTCGTTCTGCATAAAATTCTTTTCGAAAAGAGATACTTCCCCGCTATCCGGATGCACCAGATTTAAAATAGACTTGAGCGTGGTACTCTTCCCGGCGCCATTGCGACCGATAAAGCCCATGATGCTCCCCTCTTCCATGGAAAAGGTCACATTTTTAAGTTGAAAGGCTGGGTAGGTCTTGCACAGATTTTTGACCGATAAAACCTCCATTTATGGTTCCTCCTTTATAAACTTCTCCACTTCCCCGGCAAAAGTCTTCATATTTTCTTCTGTCTCATCGGGATTAATCTTCCGGCTCTCTCCATCAAAAATCTGCTTCACCATGCCCTGGAGAGCGCCGCCGGACTGCAAGGCAATGCCCCGCTTTTTGTCCGCCATCAGCACCAGCGCATCGCCCGGTTCCAGAGAAAACATATCCCGTACTTCCTTTGGTATCACAATTTGTCCCTTGGGTCCGATCTTCACGGTACTCATATAATATTGGTCGCTGGGTCTTACTCGCATGTTTCCATTCCCTTTCTTCTATTTGTTTTACAAGTATTACTTTTCTTACTTTATACTACCGTTTAACTAAATTGTCAAGCGTAAATTTGGGGGCAGTCCCAGCGTCCATGCGTTGATTCCGCAAAATAATACCGTTTGTATTATTGAGGTTTTTCCTTCATTAATTTTCTCAAAAATAGACCGGCATTCTCTCAAATAGACAGGGATTCGTCAAAATAACCATTCGACAAAAATCGTCAAATTGAGACGATAACACCGTTTAGCGGAACGAAGTCGGCAAAATAGGTATTCTCCCGCGTTGGTTTTACATTTGACATAATGTTGTTATCCATAACAGTTTACGGTGAGTTATCCACATTATCCACACACTTATCCACAAGAGTAAATTCCTTTATTTCCAATTGTTTTTTGCGTTTATACCATTTTTTACCACCATTCGTTTTTTTAAAGTTCACTGTGAGAAACTGTTCGTTTTAGTTTACATAAATAGATATTATGCAGGAATAGGGCGAATAAGCTGTTTTCTGTGCTGCTAATGAAACGGATAAGGTGTTCATATGACGGCATTCATTCAAAAAAGAAAGCCGGGGCACTTTACACCCCGGCTCAGCCGTTTTTAAAAAGTATTCTCATCCAGATCGCGGGTGGCGTAGGCATTGAGGGTCAAATCCGCTATATGCCCGGCCATGTACTCATAGTAGCCCTGGGCGCCAATCATGGCGCCGTTGTCACCGCAGAGGGAAAGGGGCGGAAGGTAGAGCCGACAGCCCTCCCTCCGGCAGGCCGTCTCCAGATCGGCGCGGATGATGGAGTTGGCCGCCACGCCTCCGGCAGCCACCATCACGGTGTGCCCCGTCCGGTGCAGCGCCTCCACAGCCCGGGGCACCAGCGTGTCGCTGACGGCTCGGGTAAAATCCCGGGCCAGTGCCGCCCGATTCAAGGTCTCCCCTTTTTGCTCGGCATTGTGGGCCAGATTCACCACCGCCGTTTTAAGACCCGAAAAGCTCATGTCAAGGTCTGCCCCTTCCACATGGGCCCGAGGCAGATCATACACACCGCCCTCACTCTTTTGCGCCAGCTCATCCATGGGTTTTCCCCCCGGATAGGGCAGGCCCAGCACCCGGGCGGCTTTATCAAAGCACTCCCCCGCCGCATCGTCCCGGGTGGCGCCTAAAATGGTCATGTCGGTGTAGTCCTTCACATCCACAATCAGCGTGTTACCGCCGGAGATAGCCAGCGCCAAAAAGGGAGGCTTCAGTTCCGGAAAGGCCAGATAGTTGGCGGCAATATGGCCCCGCACATGGTGCACCGGGATCAGGGGCACCCCCAGTGCGTAGGCCGCGGATTTGGCAAAGCTGAGACCCACCAGCACCGCGCCGATGAGGCCGGGGGCATAGGTGGCCGCCACGGCATCAATATCTTTTTTTGTAAGGTGCGCCTTTGCAAGCGCCTGCTCCGCAAGGCCGGCTATCGCCTCCACATGCTTGCGGGAGGCTATCTCCGGCACCACGCCGCCATAGAGAGCGTGCATATCCGCCTGGGACAAGATGGCGTCAGAGAGCACCTGTCGGCCATCCCGCACCACGGCCACCGCCGTTTCATCGCAGGAGGATTCAAAAGATAGAATATTCACGCCTCGCTTTCCTCCTGCCCCTTAAAATCCCGTGTCAGAATCAGCGCGTCCTCTTTTGGAAAATCGTAGTAGTTTTTCCGGCGCCCCCGCTCTGTAAAACCGTAGCCCTGATAAAGAGCGATGGCGGCCGTATTGGAGGGCCGCACCTCCAGCGTCAGAAAGGCCAGCTCATTGGCCTTTGCAAAGCGGACGAACACATCCAGCAGCTGCCGGGCGATGCCCTGTCGCCGCATCTCCGGGAATACCGCCACATTGGTGATATAGCCCTCATCGGCCATCACCAGCACGCCGGCGTAGCCCACCACCCTTTCTGTCAGCGGCTCCACCGCCACCAGAAAGGCGGCGCACTGATTTTCCAGTTCCTCGGCAAGCATCTGCCGGGACCAGGGCCGGGAAAAGCAGATTTTTTCAAGACGGGCCAGCTCGTCCAAATGGTCAGCCGTCATGGGAATTACGTTTATTTTCATCTATGCCATTTATCCTTTCGCTTCCAGCCAGTTCCGACCACTATGAGCCTCCGCCGGCAGGGGAACTTTCAGGTGTACCACGCCGCTCATTTCCTCGGTAAGCAGCTTTTCCACCTGTTCCGTTTCACTCTCCAGGCACTCCACGATCAGTTCATCGTGTACCTGCATAATGAGCCTTGCCTGCAAATGCTCTGCCGTCAGTCGACGGTCCACATGCACCATGGCCAACTTCATAATGTCGGCAGCTGTTCCCTGAACGGGCATGTTCAGTGCCACCCGCTCTCCGAAGGAGCGCAGGTTAAACCGGCTGGAGGTCAGCTCCGGCAGGCTCCGCCGTCGGTGCATCAGCGTTTCCACATAGCCCTGTTCCCGGGCCTTTTGCACGATAGTCTCCATATATTGCTTCACGCCGGCGTATTTTTCAAAATACCGCTCCATATAGGCCTTAGCCTCTTTTTGGGTAACGCCGATGTCCTGCGCGAGGGAAAAGGGAGAAATGCCGTAGACAATGCCGAAGTTCACCGCCTTGGCGCTGCTGCGCATCCGGTGAGTCACCTCCGTCAGGGGCACATGAAACACCTGGGAGGCGGTGATGGTGTGAATGTCGTCGCCGGATAAAAAGGCCTGCTGCATGGCCTCGTCCTCCGCAATATGGGACAGCAGCCGCAGCTCGATCTGGGAATAATCCGCATCCACCAGCACATGGCCGGGTTCCGCCACAAACATGCGGCGGATCTCGCTGCCAAGATCAGTGCGGGTGGGAATGTTCTGGAGGTTGGGCTCTGTGGAACTGAGACGTCCCGTGGCAGTGACCGTCATCTGAAAGCTGGTGTGAATCCGCCCATCCGGGCCGATGACCTTCAAAAGGCCGTCGGCATAGGTGGATTTCAGCTTGGCATACTGGCGGTACTGCAATACATCCGCCACAACCGGGTACTCCCAGCGCAGCTTTTCCAGCACGTCGGCGTCTGTGGAATAGCCTGTTTTTGTCTTTTTGCCGTGGGGCATCTGCAAGCGCTCAAAGAGTACCTCTCCCAGCTGTTTGGGAGAGTTGATGTTAAAGGGTCCACCAGCCTGCTCATAGATTTGCTTTTCCAGTTTCTCCATCTCCCCGGAGAGGTGGGCGCCGAAATCCGACAGGGCACGGCCATCCACCCGAAAGCCGCTGCGCTCCATTTTGGCAAGGACGGCGCAAAGGGGCATCTCTACCTCATAAAAGAGCTCATGAACATGCCGCGTTTCAATCTCCGGCGCCAGCACATCATAAAGGGCGCTGACGGCGCCTGTATAACCGGCAAAAGCGCCCATAGCGGCCGCCGTATCGCCCAAGGCATTCCAAGCGTCGGGATCGGTGAATGTCTTTTCCTCCGGCAGCTCAAAGTTGAGGTAGGCCACCGTCAGCCGGGGCAGGGCAAAGCTGCCCTGTGTGGCGTCCAGCAGATAGGCCGCCAGCGCCGTATCAAAGCAGAAGTTTTCAATGGGCAGCCCCTCTGCCAGTAAATGGCCCATCAATTCCTTGACCTGATGGGAGACCTTGCAGACAGTGGGGCCAAAGAGTTTTTTGAGAAAGGGCATATACGCCGCCCCCAGGCGGTCGGCAAAAAAGAGGGACATCTGTCCCGCCCCATCCACCGCCACGCCGTCCAGCGTGGGGAGAGCCAGCAAAAAGACCCGCTCCTCCTTTTCATAGGCGGTGAGCAGTTCCTCCGCTCTTTCGGCCGTTTCCACCACTTCCATGGTACACTCACCCTCAAAGGGCGCAGCCGTCTTCCCCTCCGGCATCAGGCCGTAGAGGTCAATCAGCTTTTTAAATTCCAGGCGCAAAAAGAGGTCATACAGCTCGGGCTGATAGGGTTTTAAGAGGTTGTCCTCGGGGGCAAAGGGCATGGGTACGTCCGTCACGATGGTGGCCAGGAAATAGGACTGGCGGGCACTTTTCTCCCCCTCCTGCAATTTTTTGATAACGCCGGGCTTTGCGTCAATCTCCGGCAGCTTTTCATACAGGGTGTCAATGGCGCCATACTGCTGTACAAGAGCCATGGCCGTCTTTTCCCCCACGCCGGGGACACCGGGGATGTTGTCGGAGGTATCGCCCATAAGGGCCTTCAGATCTACCATTTGGGCAGGCGCAAAACCGTAGGCCTCCCGGAAAGCGGCCTCCGTCATG
Organism: Clostridiales bacterium; assembly: GCA_012719745.1. GTDB lineage: Bacteria > Bacillota > Clostridia > Oscillospirales > Oscillospiraceae > Vescimonas. Next base: position 16,895 of record JAAXZS010000086.1, read on the forward strand.
TCCTTGGTGGTAGTCTGCCCCATGCGGGTGGATACCAGCTTCACCTTTGTGTGCTCGGTGATGAGCTGAAGGCTGTCCTTATCTCCTGTGACAATGACACAGTCCCAGCCCGCGGCCTCACACCGGCGGGAGACAGTCCCGATCAGATCATCCGCCTCATAGCCCTCCAGCTGGTAAATGGGGATATTCATGGCCGCAAGTACCTGTTTGATTACCGGCACCTGCATGGCCAGTTCCTCGGGCATAGGCTTGCGCTGGGCCTTATAGGCCTCGTCCGCCTTGTGGCGAAAGGTGGGAGCCTTTAAGTCAAAGGCAACACACAGTGCCTGGGGCTGTTCCTCATCCCGCAGGCGCTGCATAGTGGTCAGGAAGCCATAGACGGCATGGGTAAAAAGGCCGTCCCTTGTGGAGAGGGGACGGATACCGTAATAGGCGCGATTTAAGATGCTGTTGCCGTCAAGAATCATCAATTTCATGGAAGTTTCTCCTTCCCATTTTCATACATTTGTATTATACGCTATTTTTTTGTATAAAACAACCGCGGCACTTGACACCGGCCCGTTTTGTGATAGACTTTTTCTTAATGTTTTTTTAATGAGGTCGTTATTTGTGAATAAAAAAGAACTGCGGAACCTGAATGCTCATTATGCCGCTTCTCAGGGGGCATTATGGGCCGGTTTCGCCATCATCTGGGGGTTTTTGTCTGTTGTGCTGCTGCACTACGGCTTTACCGGCTCTCAGATCGGCATTATTTCCTCCATTTCGCTGCTGCTGTCCATTTTTGTGCAGCCGCCTCTTGCCGCTCTGGCAGATCGCTCGATACGAATCACCAGTCGTTATATGACTATCTTTCTCGCCTCTGTGGGGCTTGCGGCCTGTCTTGTGCTGTGGCTTTTTGCCGGTCAGCGGTCCACACTGATAGCCGTATTATTTATTGTCATCGGCATTGTGATAACGGTGATTCCTCCGTTTATGAATACAATGGCTATGGAATTCGTTTTAAACGGTATTCCTCTGAACTTCGGAATGGGGCGGGGTGTCGGCTCCTTTTTTTATGGGCTTTCCGTGCTGATCGGTGGGTTCTTAATTGAAAAATATGACCCGCGGCTGGTCATGCCGCTGTTTCTTGTCTTTTTTTCCACGCTGATTTTAGTTGTATATCTGTTTCGCCATTTACCGGACAGGCCCAGGGAGCCGGACAGCGGTGAACATGTTCTCACCAATCTTCAGCTGATTCGGCAGTACCCCCGTTATGCACTCACATTGGTGGCCTGCGCCTTCTTAATGGCCGGGCACAGTCCCGTCTGCACCTATATGAATTTTGTGGTGGAAAAGGCAGGCGGCGGAGCATCGGCAATGGGTACGGCTCTGGCAATCGCCGCCTTTATGGAACTGCCGGCCATGAGCCTTTTTGAAACCTTCAAAAAGCATTTTTCCGTTTTTGGACTGTTTCGTTTTTGTGCAGCCATGTTTGTGGTGCGAAATCTCATCTTTCTGGCGGCCTCTTCTGTGGCTGTAATCTATATCAATCCCGTCCTCAATTTTTTTGAATACGGTATATTTTTGCCCGCCACCGTTTACTATGTTTCCGCTGCCATTGACGGCGCCAATCAGGTAAAGGGGCAGGCTCTGATCCACACGGCGGCAGCGGGTGTCGGCTCCGCTTTCGGCGCCTTGTGCAGCGGGCTGCTGCTTGACAGAGCAGGCGTCAGCGGTATGCTGATATTTACCACTCTTTGCTCTGCTGTCGGTTTTGGGATCATCTGGATCTCAACCCGGCGTCGGAAGGAGGCAACCATATGATCGCTCATTTTCTGACAGTGGGGCAGCAGGTTCTGATCCTCTTTTCCGTTATGTTGGTGGGCGTACTGCTGGGGAAAGTCCATCTGCTCAGCGAGAAAGCCTCGGCGGGGCTTTCCAACCTTATGATGTATGTTGTCTCCCCCTGCGCGTTGATTGTTGCCTTTCAGAGGCCGCTGGAGCCGGACACCTTTCACAGCTTTATCACGGCGCTTATGGTCGCTACGCTGACACAGCTGGCAAGTATCGTGGTCGTCCGACTTGTCCTTCACGATTCGGATATTGCGAAAGAGCGGATCGCTCAGTTTTCTGCCAATTTTTCAAACTGCGGTTTTATGGCCTACCCTCTGCAAACGGCTCTGCTGGGTTCCATCGGCATGTTTTACGGCTCTGCCTATGTGCTTCCCTTTACCGTCCTCACCTGGACCTACGGCGTTTACCTGCTTACCGGGGACAAAAGGAAGCTGTCTGTGCGCGCGCTTCTTCTCAATCCCGGTATCATCAGTGTTGTCGTTGCGATGATGCTGTATCTGCTGAAGATCACGCTTCCGCAGATTCTGGCCGCTCCCGTCGGTTATTTGGCCGATTTGAACACGGCCGTGCCCATGCTGATCGTCGGATTTCAGCTTTCGCAGGCCAATGTGACGGATGTATTCAAACATGGCTCCGCCTGGGTTTCCGCCGTACTGCGGCTCTTGATTCTACCCACGCTGACCCTGCTTGTGTGTTTGGCGCTTCATCTTCACGGGGATGTGCTCATCGCGCTGACCATTGCGGCCTCCGCGCCGGCCGCGGCCGCCTCGGTGATGTTTGCCGAAAAATTTGGTCTGGACTCACGTTACGCCTCCAGTATGGTTTCCGTACAAACCGTTTTTTCTATTCTGACCATGCCCTTTATTGTGGGCATCGCCCAGTATCTGGCATAAAAAAACCGGCTTCACACATTTCCATGTGTGAAGCCGGTTTTTCGATTCATTCAGTCGCTGTAAAGGGGCGACTGATGTCAATTTTTCCGAAGGTGGTATTACGCACGGAACCGGCAAGGAGCAGCTGTACACCGTCAATACCGTCTACCGAACAAAGTGAATTCACCAAAGAGCGCAGAATCATTTGCTGTGTGGCCAAATCTTCCGGCAAGAGTGAAAGGTCGCTTTGGGGCAGATTCACATAGCAGATCCGGTCGTCAATCCGCACCGAGGCAATCTTAAACTCCGCCGGCACGACAGTGGTGAGGCTGTCGCTGGCCGGCCCGGCAAGAAGCGCCGCCAAAATGTCATCCGCCTGACTCTGCCCCTCATACCAAGTTAAAAGTCGATCCTCACCTGTCAAAACCCGGGTGTTTTTATCCGGGAAATACAGTGTGACGGCTACCGAACGGACAATATCCTCCGTACTGCTCAAAAGTGCGTCGCTGGCCATAAACGAGTTGGTGTCACGGTATGTCAGCTCTTTCCCATTCACCGTGATGTACACCGTAAAAACGCCCTTGAGCTGTGTCAGTGTCAATGTGACACAGTAATCCGCCACTGTCAGATCCATTCCGGAAAGCTGTCCGTAGGCGCCGGAAAAGTCCACCTTAGCTATGCCGTTTTCTACCTCACAGCTCAGAAGTTCCGTACCCTCCGGAATGGGAGAGTGGAGCTTCCCCGCCTGTGCGCCCTCCATCATCATCCGCAAAAGAGCCACCGCCTGATCGGTGACGCTTGCCTGCTTGTCTGCATCCACATAGACAGGTGCTATGGCGTCTCCGCCCCGGGAGGCAGATAGATCTGAGGCGTAATACAGAGCCAGTCCCTCCTGTCGTTTCGTCTGCGTGCCACAGGAAATGAGGGACATCAGCAATGTCAGGCAGCACAGCAGTGCGGCCCCTCTTTTTTTCATGCTTCTCCCTCCTCCGCCTGGGGCAGGCGCACCGTAAATATGGTGCCGGGGCCGGCCTGCCGGTGTGCCGCCTCTATGGTGCCACCCCGCCGTTTGATGGTATCGCTGACGATGGACAATCCCAGTCCGGTGCCGCCTACTGCCCGGGAGCGGTTCTTATCCACGCGGTAAAAACGCTCAAAAATATGGCCCATATCCTCATCCGGTATACCGATGCCATTGTCCTCCACAGACAAAACTGCCGTCTTTTCCTCCACGCGGAGGTTGAGATGAACAAAGCCCATGGGCGCGCTGTATTTGATGGCGTTTTCCGTCAGGTTGTAGATGATCTGTTGCATCTCATCCTCCGTGCTCAGCACCACAGCGGCGCCGTCCGTTTCATAAGAAAGGGAAATTTCCCGTTCCTGGGCCACAAGGCTCAGCATCCGGATGACACGCTTTAACACCGGTGTTACCGTTACCGGCTCCGCTTTTTCCATGGCGTCGCTGTCAAGCCGTGTCAGTCGCAGCAGATCCTCGGTAATGCGCTCCAGCCGCTGGGCCTCCTCGCCGATGTCTCCCACAAATTCCCGCACAGTGGATACATCCATATTCTTTGTCTGCAAAATGGAATCGGACAGCAGACGGATGCCGGCCAGCGGTGTTTTCAGCTCGTGGGATGCATCGGAGACAAAGCGGCGTCTCGCGTCCTCCGTCACCTGCAGGCGGTCTGTAAGGCTGTTGAATTCCGCGGCGATCTGCCCGATTTCATCCTTTCCCTTGACAGCGGCGCGGTGGCTATAGGCGCCTTCCCGCACCTTACGGATAGCCTGGAGCAGCTCGCTGATCTGCCGGGTCAGCATCTGAGAGAGCACCGCGCTCAGGCCCATGACCAAAAGGGCAATCATAAAGGAAATTTTCATCAGGTTGGACTGGAAGCTTTTGAGCAGCTGTGCCTGTTCCGTATCGTATTCATAGGCGTAGATAGCGCCCACTGTCTGGCTTCGGTACACCACAGGAGACGCGCCCCGGCTTAAAAAAGCGGTGCTGTCATAGCAGCAGTAAAAGGCATCGTTTCCGTTGAGTGCCTGCGCAATCTCCGTATAAAAAGCATACAGCCCCACGGCACTGCCGGGCTCCCGGGTATCGTAAAGCACCCGACCGGCTGTGTCTGTAACCATAATGCGGGAAACGCCTGTCTCTTCAATACCGCTGAGCGCCTGACTGACATTGTCTTCGGTCAGTGTGGTCAGATCGGACAATGCCGCCTCCACCATGCTGACGCTGCTGGCCATGGAGGTCTGCTTAGACCGGAACACCAGATTCTGCGAAATAATCAGCGGATAGGTGTTGAGCAGGATCAGCACGGCAATGATGATTAAGATGTAACTCAGGCCGAACTTTGTCTGTAAACTGGTCATGCCCTTCGGTAGGGTCTTACCCTTTAAAATAATAGCCCACACCCCATTTAGTCATGATGTTTACCGGCTCCGCCGGCTCCTTCTCCAGTTTCTCACGCAGACGGCGGATATGTACATCCACCGTGCGGTAATCCCCGGCGTAGGAATAGCCCCACACCAGATTCATCAAGCTCTCACGGCTGTAAACGCGCCGGGGATTTTTCATCAGAAGTTCAATGAGGTCATATTCCTTGGCGGTAAGCTCTATCGTTTCGCCGTCCCGGATGGCCACCCGCTGCTCCGTATCCAGCGACAACTCCCCCACCGTCAGAAGGCTGGCTCTTTCCTGCTGAGACGGGGCGGCGGCGCGGCGCAGCATGGCCCGAATACGGGCCTTCAGTTCCAGAATATTAAAGGGCTTTGTCACATAGTCGTCGGCGCCGCACTCAAAGCCCATCAGCTTGTCCGCGTCCTCGCTGCGGGCGGTCAGCATAATGATGGGGACATTGGAAAACTCCCGTATCTGCATACAGGCCTGGAGCCCGTCCACCTCCGGCATCATCAGATCCAGGATGATCAGGTCAAAGGACTGCTGCTTTGCCAGCTCCACCGCTGTCCGCCCTTCGTAAGCCACCGCTACCTCGTATCCCTCATTCTCCAGGTTAAAACGGATACCTTTCACCAGAAGCCGCTCGTCATCCACTACCAAAATTTTCATTCAGTTTCCTCCGCCTGTATAAAGTCCTGTATGTTTACCAGTGTTTTTTCTCCGATCCCCTTAACCTCCAGCAGATCGTTTACCGATTGAAAGGGGCCGTTTTCCGCCCGCCAGTCGATGATGCGTCCGGCCAGCACCTCGCCGATCCCGTCAAGGGTCATCAGTTCTTCTTTTGTGGCACTGTTCAGGTCTATCGGCTCTATCTGCGGGATAACGGGCTCCGTGGCTTCCCTCTGCGTCTCAACGCAATATGTACCATTTGCCGCATTTGCTTTGCCGTAAACGGCGAAAAGCGCGGTGCCCAGAAAGGCAGCCGTCAGCAGCAGGAGAAATATTTCCGGTTTTACATATTTTACTTTCTCTTCCACTGTTGACTACCACCCGTTTTTTGTTATAATTGTTATGTAAAGTGTCTGCCGGAGTCAGTCTCTTCCGGCAGCGTTTGTTTGATATCGCTGCCGGGCACCCCCCTGCGGCGAGAAGAAGGAGTGCAAGCCGGTATCATAGCCGCTGTGCAGCTATTATACCATAGGTGGGAAAGGATTTGTATGAAAATAAGGCGTATTTTATCGATTTTTTTACTTTGCGTCCTGATGACGTCACTGTTTTTAATACCCCAGGCCTATGCTGCGGACGACCCCAATATTGCCGCCAAGGCGGCGCTGCTGATTGAGGAAGATACGGGGACTGTGCTGTATGGCAAAAACGAGCATACCAGGGAATACCCGGCCAGTATCACCAAGATCATGACAGCGCTCCTGACACTGGAGGCTATTGACCGGGGGGAGCTGTCCCTGGATCAAAAGGTTACTGTCAAGGCTTCGGCTCTTGAAAATCTGGATGAGGACGGCAGCTCCGCCGGCATTGTGGCAGGCGAAGTGATGACAGTGGATGACATTCTGCACTGTATGCTGATTGTCTCGGCCAACGAGGCCTGCAATATTCTGGCCGAAGAGGTGTCCGGTTCTGTCAGCGCTTTTGTGGATCTGATGAACCAGCGGGCCGGTGAGCTGGGGTGCACGGACACTCATTTTGCCAACCCCAACGGTCTTCATGACGTCAATCATTATACCTCTGCCTGGGATATTTATCTCATTGCCCAGGAATGCATGAAGCACGATACATTTATGACCATCTGCAACACCATCGCCTACAATGTCCCCGCCACCAATCTCTCGGAGGAGCGGGAGTTGCACACTACCAACTCCCTTATTTCCACCTGGCGTGCCACCGGCTACTACTATGATGATGCCCGGGGCATCAAGACCGGCTCCACGCCGGAGGCGGGCCATTGTCTGGTTTCCTCTGCTGTCCGCAGCGGCCGTACGCTCATCAGCGTGGTGCTGGGCGCGGAAGAGGTCACGCTGCCGGGCGGCGATATACAGGTACAGAGCTTTTCCGAAACCAGTCGGCTTTTTGACTGGGGCTTTGATAATTTCAGCAAGAAGATCATTATAGAGGATACCGATACCGTCAAGGAGGTCCCGGTGGCTCTGTCCAAGGAGACCAATTATGTGGTAGTTCATCCGCAGACGACCACCTCGGCTGTGCTGCCCAATGATCTTGACCCGGCTGATCTGGAGCGCACTATTACCCTTACATCAGAAACGGCAAACGCCCCCATTGCCGAGGGCGACGTACTGGGCGAGCTTACCCTCAGTTATGACGGCGTCACCTATGCCACCGTTCCGCTGCTGGCCATGAACAGTGTCAGCGCCTCCCGGTTTTTGCAGGCGCAGTATGCCATTACCACCTTCTTTTCCCGGACAATTGTAAAAATTGCGGTGGTTTTATTGGCTCTGTTAATTATTGCCTTTGTCGTCTATAACCGTTTTTTCCGGCGCAACCGCCATTACAAAAATGCCAACGTGCGGCCTCATCGCTCCAGTTATCGGGGCCGCCGCAGATGATCCATTAGGCTTATACATTTTTTCCGCAAAAAAACAGGCGCCTGGCGCCTGTTTTTTTATTGCTTATGGCCTGTTTTTCTGATATAACATCCTCATACCCATTTGAAAGGATTATCTTTATGAGTGAGCATTGCCCCGCTGTTCTTTATGAGGACAGCTCATTGGTCCTGTGCGTCAAGCCGGCAGGCTATTTATCCGAAGCCAACTCGTCTTCTCTGAGTATACCCGACTGGCTTTCTTCCCGGTACAGGTCTGCCGGGCAAAAGGACGCCGTTTTTGTCTGCCACCGTCTGGATCAGGTAGCCGGCGGTCGGATGGTCTATGCGCGCCGGTCTGATACAGCTGCTATTCTAACCGCAGCCATGGCAAACCGGCACGTGGACAAGGAATATCTGGCCGTGCTCCGCGGTCACATTGCCGAAAAAGAAGACACACTTACAGATCTTCTCTTCCGGGATGCCCGGCGCAACAAGACCTTTGTTGTCAAGCGAATGCGCAAGGGCGTTCGGGAAGCTTCCCTTTCCTACCACGTGCTGGAAGAAACGGCGGAGCTGACGCTGGTGCGGGTACATTTGCACACCGGGCGTACGCATCAGATTCGCGTCCAGTTTGCCTCCCGGGGGCTGCCATTGCTGGGCGACAGCCGCTACGGCGGCGGAGCGGATGCCCGCTGCACCACGGCTCTCTGGTCAAATCGCCTCGTCTTTTCTCATCCCACGCAGAAGCGGGAAATGGACTACACCTGTCCCCCGCCCCGGGAATATCCATGGACTCTTTTTTCCTGTCTGGACTGATTTTACCAGATTCGATTTCCGTCTCTGCGGCGATAGCCCGGGCAGCCGGAACAGGGAGACGGCATGGCCTTGCTGTTATGGAACTCCACAAATTTTAGTGCGTACAGGTCCCCTGTGACATAGCGATCCTGGTCAGGCTGGTAGATGACGATGTAGTCGTTTCCCACGCTGTTGAGGATTCCCTCCCAGGCCACCGGCTGCTGGGTACCGATCAGGAAGCTGGCCACAATATAGTAGCCCAGATTCCGGGCCAGCAGCCCTCTCAGAGAACCTTCGTAAACCTCCTCGCCGGTCATGGGATGCTCCACCACCTCGGGGGCCTGCACCTGGTTCATATTCAGCTCCTCCGCCTCGGTCTGTGCGGAGGTATCCGCACTCTGCGGAGCGGCATTTGTATGCAGTTGAATCATAATACACCTCTTCATGTCTGATAATAGGCGTCAGTGGGATTGTAAAAACAGTGGTCCCCGATGCGTATGGCAAAAATGCCCACCTTTGATGGAAAGGCCGTTCGGCAGGCGGCTGTAAACGGATTATAGAACCACAGTGCCCGCCCCACGTCGCCCAACCGTCCGCCGGCGATAGCCCAGTCGGCAATATCGTAGTGGATCTGCTGGGGCTCCATGTTGTAAATGTTTTGCGGATTGTAGGCGCCGTCCTCCGTCTCGCTGGCACAGACGAACTGTCCCGGCTGATAGATAATCTTCCGGATGCTGCCCTGCCCCACGCGGGCATATTCCCCGCCTGGGGTATGTACCCGGTTCATCACAACGCTGGCTACCGCCCGCATACCATTGTCACCCTCGCCGCCCGCCTCGCATTCAATTAAACGAGCCAGCAGCTCCCGATCGGAATAAGCCATATTTTCACACTCCCATTGCACTCCAGTATATGCGCCTCACGCCCCCACCGTCACAGGGGTTTACGCAAAAAACCGCGGAAGCAGTCCCATGGACTGTTTCCGCGGTTTATATGTTTGTCAGCAGTTACTGCTGCAGCGCGCCGGCAAGAGCCTTTGCCAGCTGATCGGGGCAGGACGTGGATTTAAAGCCGCAGCGGATGCCCTGCAATTTTTCAATGGCCTCCGTCGCCTTCATGCCCACAATAAGCCGGGTCAATCCCTGCAGGTTACCGCTGCAACCGCCCTCCACGCAGGCACTTTTCACAATGCCGTCCGCGATTTCCACGGTCATTTTACGAGAGCACACGCCCTTGGGAATATAGGTATAGGTCATGGAAGCCTCCTTGTATCTCTCTATTTACCCAATTATACCACAAATCCAAGGTTTTCTCAAGAAAAAACGGTGCACTCTCTGTGAATGCACCGCTTTTTTGAATTAAGCCTTTTTCTGTTTTCTCTGCAGCTGTAACCGGTCGGCAATCATGGCAATAAACTCGGAGTTGGTGGGTTTTCCCTTGGTGGAGTTCACCGTGTAGCCGAAATATTTTTGCAGCGTTTCCAGATCACCTCTGTCCCAGGCCACCTCGATGGCGTGGCGGATCGCCCTCTCCACCCGGGAAGGTGTGGTGCCGAAGCGCTTGGCCACCTCGGGATAAAGGACTTTTGTCACCGCATTGATGACCTCCATGTCTTCCACCGCGATCATGATAGCCTCGCGCAGATACTGATATCCCTTGATATGTGCAGGAACGCCGATCTCATGAATAATGGCGGTAACCATGCCCTCCAACGCTGGTGCGAAATCGTCGTTTTCATCGGGCAGTTTTTCACAGGCCTGCCGCATATGCTCCAAAAGAGAATCCTCGTTGCACGGTTTAGGCAAAAAATAATATACGCCCAGTTCGACAGCTTCCGCCACGGTGCGCTGACCGCAGAAAGCGGAGATCACAATGGTTTTCGGCGCGCCGGCGCCCATGGACTGCACCTGCCTGAGCAGCCCCAGTCCGTCCAGACCCGGCAAGACTATATCCAGGAGTAAAAGCTGCGGTTTTCTTTCCATCAGAAGCCCCAGCGCGGCCGCGCCGTCTCCTGTTGATCCCACTACTTCAAATTCGCCGGTATTCTCTATGGTTTTCTGCATAAGAATGCGAAATTCTTCGTTGGCATCCGCCAGAACTACCTTGGTTTTATTCTCCATATCGTCCCTGTCCTTTTCAAATCACATATGATACACAGCACTGTCATTTTCGCAGCGAATCTACATTCGTCGCTCGGCCTGTCTATAAATTAGCACAATGAGACAGCATTTGCAAGGAAAATATGGAAAATTTTCCCAAAATTATTTCGACATGTTTCTCGTGACATATGCAATTTTAATGGTGTTATTTAGCGGGTCTAATTTGTAATATACGAGTTTTCGTGTCAATTGTCAATTACTCATTTAGATAATTTCATGATTTTTGAGCATTTTAGCGAAATTTTATCGGCATTTTTGGCAGTTTAGCGCACAAGGCCACGTCTGTATTCGGCGTTGATCTGGGCAATTTCCTTTTCCCCATCGATATAGGGCTGATACAGGCTGTCCACACTTCCTCCTCCCAGGCTGCCGCAGCCGCTGCAGCCGTCGCACTCGCTGCCGCAGGCACGCAGGGAGCGTCTGACAATCTGCTCCCGTTCTTCCCGGGTGGTATCCTTAATTAAAATGGATTTCACGGCGTTTCACCTCTTTATCCGTCAAAGTGGGACGGCCGCTGTC
>JAAXZS010000166.1 GCA_012719745.1 Clostridiales bacterium
GATCTGGAGGGTATTTATCTCAAGGTGCCCGACGAGGTCAGCGAGGAAAAATGCGACCTCTGTGGCCGCAACATGGTCATTAAAAGCGGTCGGTTTGGCCGATTTCTGGCCTGCCCCGGTTATCCGGAGTGCAAATTCACCAAGCCCCTGGTGGTGGAAATGCCGGGCCGCTGCCCCAAGTGCGGTGGGCGGCTGATGAAGCGCGTCAGCACCAGCAAGCGGACGGGGAAACCCTATACCTACTACTGCTGCGAGCATACCAACAGCGCCGACCCTGCGGCCAAGTGCGATTTCATGACTTTTGACGTGCCGGTGAAGGACGACTGCCCGGTGTGCGGCCATACCCTCTTCAAAAAATCCGGCAAGGGTTTCAAAAAGCCCTACTGTATTAATCCCGACTGTGCCAACTTCCTGCCGGAGGATAAGCGCGGCTATGTGAAGAAAAAACCGGCGGACGACGGCGCGGCTGCGGAAAAACCTGCGGAATCGGATACCGCCCCAAAACCGGCTGCCAAAAAAGAGACCGCCAAAAAGACAGCCGCTAAGAAGCCGGCTGCGGCAAAAACAGCTGCTGCCAAAAAACCGGCGGTAAAGAAGTCTGCCGGGACAAAAGCGACCGCCGCGAAGAAACCTGCGGCTAAAAAAACCGCAGCTAAAACAGCCACTGCCAAAAAGCCGGCGGCGCGGAAGAAAAAGACCACGGAAACTGAGGAATAATCAATGCAGGTACTTGTTATCGGAGCGGGACTGGCCGGATCGGAAGCGGCCTGGCAGCTGGCACAGCGCGGCGTGGATGTGACGCTGCGGGAGATGAAGCCAGTGAAGAAGACCCCCGCTCATACAACCGAATATTTTGCGGAGCTCTGCTGCTCCAATTCTCTGCGCAGCGATCAGCTGGAAAACGCGGTGGGCCTTCTGAAAGAGGAGCTGCGGCGCCTTGACTCCCTGATTCTGCAATGTGCGGACGCCACGCGGGTGGAAGCCGGCGGCGCTCTGGCGGTGGACAGGCTGGGCTTTGCCCGCATGGTGACGGAGAAGATCCGCAGTCACCCCCGCATCACGGTGGAAGAGGGCGAGGTGACCGAACTGCCCGCCGAGGGCGCGGTGATTGTGGCCTCCGGTCCCCTTACCTCCGAGGCGCTCTCCGGCACGTTGCAAAAGCTGATCGGCGAGACGGAGACACTCCATTTTTACGATGCGGCGGCGCCGCTGGTAAGCTTTGAAAGCGTGGATATGGACGCGGCCTATTTTGCTTCCCGGTATGACCGGGGGACGCCCGACTATATCAACTGCCCCATGGAGAAGGAGGAGTATCTGGCCTTCTGGCAGGCGCTGACCACGGCGCAGGAGGCGGAGGTCCACGGCTTTGAGGATAAAAGCGTGTTTGAAGGCTGCATGCCGGCTGAGGTGATGGCCAGACGGGGGGAGGATACCCTGCGCTACGGCCCCCTGAAGCCCCGGGGGCTGCCCAATCCCAAAACCGGTCGGGAACCCTATGCGGTGGTGCAGCTGCGTAAGGATAATGCCGAAGGCAGCATCTATAATCTGGTGGGCTTCCAGACCCACCTGCGCTTTCCGGAGCAAAAGCGGGTGTTTTCCATGATTCCCGCTCTCCATGACGCCCAGTTTCTGCGCTACGGCGTGATGCACCGCAATACCTATCTGGATTCACCCCGGCTGCTGAACCGATACTATCAGCTGCTTTCCCAGCCTCGCATTTCCTTCGCCGGTCAGATGACCGGTGTGGAGGGGTATGTGGAATCCTGCGCCTCCGGCTTTTTGGCAGGGGTGGAGACAGCACGGCGTCTTGCGGGAAAGCCCCCGGTGGACTTCCCTCAGGAGACGGCTATCGGTGCGCTGGCACTGTATGTCAGCAATGCTTCCGTGGGGAATTTCCAGCCCATGAACATCAATTTCGGCATTATGCCGCCCCTGGATCACCGGGTACGGGGCAAGCGAAACAAGAACGCGGAGATCAGTGCCCGTTCTCTTGCCGTTATCGAAGCACTGGAGAAAGAGGTGCTGGAATGAAAATTATTATTGATGCTATGGGTGGCGACAATGCCCCCGGTGAAATCGTCAAGGGCGCTTTGTCCGGAGCGAAGCATTGGGGTGTAGAGGTGGCGCTGGTGGGCGACCCCACGGCCATTGAAAAGGCTCTGCATGACTGCGGCGCGGAGACACTGCCCGCAGGTGTCGAGATTGTTCCTGCCTCCGAGGTCATTGAAATCAGTGACGATCCGGCCACGGCTTTTAAAAAGAAAAAAGATTCCTCCATGACGGTGGGACTTAATATGCTCCGTGATGGGGGCGGCGATGCCTTCGTATCCGCCGGCTCCACGGGGGCGTTGCTTGCCGGCGCCACGCTGGTGGTCCAGCGGATTCGGGGTATCCGCCGGGCGGCCATGGCGCCGATTATGCCCACCATGACCGGAAAAGCAGTTCTCATCGACTGCGGCGCTAACGCTGAGTGTACGCCCGAATATCTGCTGCAATTTGCGTATCTTGGCAATTTTTATGCCCGTCATGTGCTGGGCATTGCGAATCCCCGGGTGGGACTTCTGAACATCGGAGCCGAACCGGAAAAGGGCACGGATCTTCAGCGGGAGACCTATGAACGGCTTCAGGCGGCATCGGAGGCAGGTCATCTTCGTTTTATCGGCAATATTGAAGCCAAGGAGGCCATCAAGGGCGGCTGCGATGTGTTGGTGACGGATGGTTTTTCCGGTAATGTGATGCTCAAGACCATTGAAGGAATCGGTTCCTTTGCCAGCCATAGTCTCAAGGGCATCTTTGGTAAAAATCTGATGACAAAGGCAGCGGCTGGCCTGGTGATGGGTGGATTGCGGGCGTTTAAGGATATGCTGGACCCCAACAAGGTGGGGGGCACAGCCTTTATCGGCATTTCAAAGCCGGTGATCAAAGCTCACGGTGCCTCCAATGCCGAGGCCATTGACAGTGCCATCCGGCAGGCAAAACAGATTGCGGAGAGCGAAATCGTGACAGATATTGAAAAAAATATTGACCAGATGCGTATAGATCGCTCATAATTATGAAAATAGCTATTGACAGCGATTTTTAATTGCCGTATTATCTTTCAAGATAACGCGCGAAAGGAGAAGTGCCATATGACAATGGAAGAGATTTTCAAGACAATGCAGGATTTAATCGCGGAGCAATTCGCAATCGATACAGATGAGATCACGATGGAAAGTTCCTTTGTGGACGATCTGGGCGCCGATTCCGTGGACTTGGTGGAACTGGTGATGGCCATGGAAGAAGAATTCGACATCGGAGAGATCGAAGAAGAAGACCTGTCGGAGCTTAAAACGGTGGGCGACTGTGTCCGCTATCTGTATAACAAGCTCAACGGCTGATAAACGGATGGGCCCCGCGATCTCGCGGGGTTCCCTTTTTTTGGGCGGAAAACAAGGAGGAGAGACCATGCGTACACTGGAAGAGAAGCTGGGGTACACCTTTAAAAACAAAAATTTGCTTTTGGGGGCGCTGTATCACAGCTCTTATGCCAACGAACACCGGGGCGGCGGGATCGAAAGTAATGAGCGGCTGGAATTTTTGGGCGACGCGGTGCTGGGACTTGTCTCCGCGGACTTTCTCTATAAGGAGCATCGGGATCTGCCGGAGGGGGATCTGACCCGCATCCGGGCAGCTCTTGTATGCGAGGAAAGCCTTTACGAGGTGGCCCAGAGCCTGGGCCTGGGCGACCACCTGAAACTGGGCAAGGGTGAGGAACTGGGAGGCGGTCGCACCCGCCCCTCCATTCTGGCGGACGCGACAGAATCTGTCTTTGCGGCCGTTTATCTGGACGGCGGCATGGAGTCGGCCCGGTCGCTGATTCATCGGGTGCTGCTGGAAAAAGAAAAGGAAGAGGCGGTGGAAAAGCGCCGCCGGGACTATAAGACGGCGCTGCAGGAGCTGGTGCAGAGCAGAGGAGAACAAGACCTCCGCTATGAACTGCTTAGCGCCTCCGGGCCCGATCACGATAAAACTTTTACCTGCTGCGTGGTGCTGGATGAGCGGACAATGCCCGGCGGCATCGGCCACAGCAAGAAGGAGGCAGAGCAGTCTGCTGCCCGGGCGGCACTGGAGATTCTGGAAAAGGAAAGCATTTCCGGAGAATAACACGCATACAATGACCGGCAGAGGGACACTCCCTCTGCCGGTTTCTTCATAAACGGATGCTCTTTTTTAACTGGTATTTTTCACGCAAATATGGTATAATCAATTATCATGGGTTCATATGGACAGCTTACGCTGTCTTCTGACAAAATCTAACAACATAGAGACAGGAGAAAGAAAAAGAATGTCTTTGCTAACATCGATTATTTTAGGCCTGATTCAAGGAGTGGCAGAATTCCTTCCCATCTCCAGCTCTGGCCACCTGGCCATTGCTCAGAATCTGCTGGGGATGTCCACTGCAGGTGAGATACCTGAATTTTTTGATGTCCTGCTGCACTTCGGCACGCTTTTAGCCGTGGTGGTGGCTTACTGGCCGGATGTGAGGGATATGGTGTGCGAGTTTTTCCGGGGGATCGGCGATCTGGCCCACAGAACCACCCCGACTCCCGTGCCTCCGGCCAGACGACTGGTGCTGCTGGTGATCGTGGGTACGCTGCCCCTTTTTGCCATTCTGCCCTTTAGCGATAAAATTCAGGGGCTTGCCTCCAATATGACCTTTGTGGGCGGTGCGCTGATCGTCACCGGCTTGCTGCTCTTTGCCAGCGACATGGTGCGCCGGGGCCGCAAGGATGCCCACAGCGCCACGTTGGTTGATGCCCTGCTCATCGGCTTTGCCCAGGCCATTGCCACGGCGCCCGGTATTTCCCGCTCCGGCATGACCATCTCCGTGGGCTGCTTTACTGGCTTTGAGCGGAAGTTTGCCGTCCGCTTTTCCTTCCTGCTCTCCCTGCCCGCCGTGCTGGGTGCCAATATTCTGACACTGGGCAAGGCTGTGAAGGCGGGCATTGACTGGGGTCAGATGCCCGTTTATCTGGTCGGTGTGGTGACTGCCGCCGTGGTGGGTTACTTCTGTATCCGCCTGCTGCGTCTGGTGGCGGAAAAGGGCAAGTTCGGTTTCTTCGCTTATTACTGCTGGGTGGCCGGTGCCGTTACTCTGATCCTCAACGCGATTTTCTAAGAAAGGACGATCCGTTCATTTATGGCTGCACGAAAGAAAACAACAAAACAGCCGGCTGCCAAGGCCCGCTCCCGCAAGACAGAACCTCCACGCGCCTCCCATGCCAGGGAGATCGGCGGCGGACTCTGCCTGCTGCTGGCCCTGTTTGTCATCGTCAGCTATTTTGGCGTGGAGGCTCTTTTTATCAGCTTTTTCAGCGACCTGCTGAAGGGGCTGTTGGGGTACGGCTATTATGCCGTGGGCCCTGTGCTCATCCTTGCCGGTATCATTTTCCTGGGTCACAGGGATCAGCCTGTGACGCTGCGGGTGGTCTGCACGCTGCTGCTTCCCCTGGTGCTGGGTACCACGCTGCATCTGCTGCTGTGTCAGTCCATGACTTTTACGGCGTCTTTGCCCCGGGAGCTTTGGACCTCCGGCAAGGTACTGGAAAGCGGCGGCATCCTCTCCGGCATTCTGGCGGTGGGTGGCGCGGCGGTTTTCAGCAAGGTGGCCACGCTGATTCTCTGTTTCCTGCTTCTGATCGTCATGTCGTTGGCGGCTCTGCACGTTTCCGTTCCCGGGCTGATAGCCGGTGCGCGGGAGAGAAGAGCGGCCCGTGACGCGGCATATGAGCGGGAAGAGGCTGTGGCTGCCGCGGCTCCTCCTGTTCGGGAGGAAAAGCGGACGCCTGTGACCTTTGAGAGACCCAAACCGTCCATTGATATTCCCCTGGAGGACGAGCCTCGCAGTAAGCCGGAAAAACATGCCGGCTTTTTCAGCCGCCGTTCCCCCAGCGTCAAAACGCCGGATGAGGTGCTTGTACCCCGGACAGAAGCGGCTTCTTCTCCGGTACTATCTGAACCGGTGGTGACAGAGCCGGCGCCTCAGACGCCGGAAACGGAAGAAAAACCGACGACAAAGCGAAATCGCAAAGAACCGGTGGTTTCTCATCGGGAGGTCACGCAGGCCGCTGAAGAAGTGCGAGGCCAGATCGAGGACATACAGCCTCCCCAGGAAAATACATATCAGTATCCGCCCATCACACTGCTGGATGAAAATTTGCAGCAGAACTACACAGAGGTGGGAGCGGAGCTGCGGAATAATTCCCAGCGTCTTGCCGAGACACTGCAAAGCTTTGGCGTGGACGCCAAAACAGGCGAGGTGGTTCACGGACCGTCTGTGACCCGGTATGAGTTTGTATTGGATCAGGGCGTGAAGCTCTCTAAAATCACCAACCTTTCCGATGATATTGCCCTGGCGCTGGGCGCCAGCGGTGTCCGTATTGCCCCTATTCCCAACAAAATTTCCGTGGTGGGCATCGAGGTACCCAACCGGGCGGTGACCGCCGTGCGAATTCGGGATGTGATTGAGTCCCGGGAGTTTACGGAGCATAAGTCCCCGGCGGCTTTCTCCATCGGTAAGGACATCGGCGGCAAAAGTATTGTGGGGGATGTGTCCAAGCTGCCCCATGTGCTTATCGCCGGTACCACCGGCTCCGGCAAGTCGGTTTGCACCAATTCGCTCATCGTCAGTATGCTCTATAAATCCACGCCGGATGAGATCCGGTTTATTATGGTGGATCCCAAAATGGTGGAACTGGCGCCCTATAACGGTATTCCTCACCTGTTGATCCCCGTGGTCACCGACCCCAAAAAGGCGGCGGGGGCTCTGCAGTGGGCCGTTTATGAAATGATGAAGCGGTACAAGCTTTTCTCCGAAAACGGCGTCAAGGATCTCAAGGGCTATAACGCACTGGCCGCTCAGGGGGAGAATACGGAACTGCAAAAGCTGCCCACCGTGGTGGTGGTGATTGACGAGCTGGCCGATCTGATGTTGGTGGCGGCCAAGGAGGTGGAGGAATCCATCTGCCGGGTGGCTCAGATGGGCCGTGCCGCCGGCATGCATTTGGTGATTGCCACCCAGCGCCCCTCCGCCGATGTGATCACCGGACTGATGAAGGCTAACATCCCCAGCCGCATTGCCTTCGCGGTAGCCTCCTCGCTGGAATCCCGCATTATTCTGGATACCCAGGGGGCAGAAAAACTGGTGGGCAAGGGCGATATGCTCTATTTCCCGCTGGGTGCGGGTAAGCCGTTGCGCGTGCAGGGCTGCTTTATCTCCCCGGAGGAGATCGAGCGGGTGGTTTCCTTTGTCAAGCAGAGCGGCGAGGCGGACTATTCCGACGAGGTCATGCAGAAGATTGAAGAAAACATGCAGGAGAAAGAAAAGGGCAGCAAAAACACCTCTATGCCTGAGCAGGAAGAGGACGACGGCGACGAGCTTCTGCCCGCCGCCATTGAGGTGGTACTGGAAACAGGACAGGCCTCCGTCTCTATGTTACAACGGCGCCTGAAGCTGGGTTATTCCCGAGCGGCCCGTTTGGTGGATCAAATGGAACTGCGCGGCATCGTGGGCCCCTTTGAAGGTTCCAAGCCCCGGCAGCTGCTCATCACCCGTGCCCAGTGGCAGGAAATGCAGATGCAGGGCACCCTGTCAGCGGTGGAGCAATCCGGTGCAGAAGATACTTCCACCGATGGAGACATGTGAAATTGCAGAAAATAAATGAAACGGCATGAAATCTTTTGCAAAGATTTCATGCCGTTTTTCATGTGTTGAGGGTAAATCAGAATCCGTGAATCATCTCTCGGCGAATGTCGGAGAGCTTGTGCGCGCCGCACATAGCCATTGTGTCCTTCAGTTCGGCCGTCAGCTTATCGGTGTAGATCCGCACGCCGTCGGCGCCCGCGCCGTAGACCATCACCACATAGGGCCGGCCAATCAGCACGCCGTCGGCGCCCAGCGCCAGAGCTTTGAACACATCCATACCGGTGCGGATGCCGCCGTCCACCAAAATCTTCATCCGGCCGCCCACCGCGTCTGCGATGGCGGGCAGTACCTCGGCGGTGGCGGGACACTGATCCAGCACACGGCCGCCGTGATTGGACACCACAATGGCAGAAGCGCCCGCTTCCATCGCTTTTTCGGCACCGCGAACAGTCATGATGCCCTTGAGAATAAAGGGTCGGTGAGCATATTGAATGATTTCCTTCAACTCCGCCACTGTCTTGCTGCCGGCAGGGGGTTGATGATTTTTCAGGAAGGGAAGACCGGCCGCGTCAATGTCCATGGCGATGGCAATGGGATTGGCGGACTGCACGGCGTCCAGTTTCTGAAAAATGGTATCCATATCCCAGGGCTTGACGGTGGGAATGCCGTCTCCGTCAGAGGCGGCAATGGCGTCAATGGCACCATTCATGACGGCAGGATCCATACCGTCGCCGGTAAAGGCGGCAATGCCGATGGATGCGCAGGCGGATACCAGAATATTATTATAGGTAAGGTCATCATATTTGTCGCCATAGTGCATCCTCAAGGCCCCCACGGGAGCGGCAAAGATAGGGGCGGCAAAGCTTTGACCGAAGAGGGACAGGGAGATGTCCACAGGGCCGTTTTCGCAGATGGTGTCCATATTGACACATAGCTCCTGCCACTTCTGGTAATTGCGGATAAAGCCGGTGCCGATCCCCTTGGCACCCGGGCCGGGAACGGTGTTTTTGCAAGCCAGCCCGTTGCAAACGGGGCAGGCCTTGCAGAAGGGGCCGATGCAGCCCCGAGCCTGCTGAAGAACTTCCTGATAATCCATATAAATGACCTCCTGTTGTGTCTGCGCTGCATTATGATTGTTCCATTCTATAATAGAACCGCTTTTTTTTCAACCACCGGGCTGTCGAAAGGGGACGAAAATTTTATGCTTTGTGCAGATTGGCAAAAATGTACCAAGAACATGTTACAAAGCAGCGAAATAAAGTGAACGTGAAAAAAAGTGCATATTTAGCAAGGTAAACTATACTTAACGCAAAAATAAAATGTTATTGTTTTGAAAAAATATTTTTAGGCTTTTTACGCCAAAAAACAACAGAAAAAATGAAGAAGATTTACGGACCGGATTGTGGGGGAAAAGCGTAATATTGCACAATGAGCAGAATAAAATTAGGGGTAAAAATACAAAATTTAACAAAACAATGATTTGGCAAAATCACCATTTTACACAAAAAATTTTTTAGAATCAGCAAAATTTTGTGCGAAAATTTGACATTGGAAAAACATTACCAGTACAATAAAGAACGAAAGGCGGAAAGGTATATAAAAAGAAATAAAACA
>JAAXZS010000073.1 GCA_012719745.1 Clostridiales bacterium
CCGCCATCGCTCTTGAATCGGCGGCGACGGCTCTCCAGTGCTTCCGCGCCCACGGCATTGAGCCCCAGCTCCTGCAGCTTGCCGCGGCCCGGGGTCGATTAGCCGGCGAACTGCACTTGATGATGGGACAAAATCCCGTCTATCTTCTCAGTGGAGGAACAGCGGATGAATGATCGAATTCTCATCGCAGGCACCAACTCCGGCTGCGGCAAAACCACCGTGACCCTTGCTCTGCTCGCCTCCCTGAAAGCACGGGGATTGACGCTTTCCGCCTTCAAATGCGGCCCCGATTACATCGACCCCATGTTCCACCGAAAGGCGCTGGGCCTCCCCTCCCGCAATCTGGACCCCTTCTTTTCCGACGGTCCCCAACTTTGTTCCCTGCTCGGTCAGGCGAAGAGCCGTTTTTCGGTCATTGAAGGCGTCATGGGCTATTATGACGGTGTGGGCAAAGAGGGTGCCTACAGCACCTATACCGTAGCGCAAAAGACCCAGACGCCTGTGATTCTGGTCATCAACGCCGCCGGTATGCAGACATCCGCCGCCGCCGTGATACGGGGCTTTCGTCTGTATCGGGCGCAAAGCGGCCTCACTGGGGTCATCTTCAACAATGCCTCCCCCATGACCTATGCAGCCCTCGCCGATCTGGCCCGCAGCGAGGGCCTCATGCCGCTGGGCTTTCTGCCCCGCTGCGGTGAAATCGCCGTGGGCAGCCGTTATCTGGGGCTGCTGACCGTCGACGAGGTCACGGACATACAGGATAAGCTGACGCGCCTGGGGGATTTCGGGGAGCAGTATCTCTCCCTTGATGAAATCATCTCCCTTGGTGCCGCTGCCCCACCCCTTTCTCCCGTAGAAACACCGGAAGCCCCCATGGCGGATGTACGGATTGCCGTAGCCATGGACGAAGCTTTCTGCTTTGTCTACGAGGAGAATCTGGCACTTTTACAGCGTCTCGGCGCCCAGATCGTTTTCTTCAGCCCCCTGCGGGACCAGACTCTGCCTCCGGACATCGGCGGACTTTACCTGCCCGGCGGCTATCCGGAGCTGCACGCCGAGGCTCTTTCCGCCAATAGATCCCTGCGGAAATCCATTGCCGCTGCCGTTACCGGCGGTCTCCCCACCATTGCCGAGTGCGGTGGATTCCTCTACCTCCATCAAATGTTGGACGGTGTTCCCATGGCGGGCGTCATCCCCGCCGACGCCATCAAGGGAGACCGTCTGCATCACTTCGGCTATGTGTCCCTGCGGGCCCGCCGGGACAATCTGCTCTGCAAGGCCGGTGAAACCATCCGAGGCCACGAGTTTCACTATTATGAAAGCACCCGCTGCGGCGAGGGCTTCACGGCGGAAAAACCCATTTCCGGTAAAAGCTGGGACTGCGTCTGGGCGAATGACCATCTCTACGCCGGCTTTCCCCATCTGTACCTCCCGTCCAATCCGGCCTTTGCCCGCTCGTTTCTCCAAAAGGCGGCAGACTATAAGAAGGGTTCCTCATCATGCTGATTGTTTATAACACCGCCGCACTGGCGATGGGTCTTTTGTTGGACGCCGTTTTGGGTGACCCCCAGGGCTGGCCCCATGTAGTGCGTCTTTTGGGCCGCCTGATTGCCGCATTGGAAAAGCGGCTTTACCCCCTGAAAAATAAGCGTCTGGGGGGCGCTCTTCTCTGTCTCATAACGGTTTTCACCGCCACCATCCTCCCAGCCCTTCGCTTTTTCGTCTGTTACCGCCTCTCCCCCTATCTATAGTGGGCACTGTAGAGCCTGCTCATCTGGCAGCTGCTGGCGGCCAAAAGCCTCCGCACGGAAAGCAGGCGGGTTTATGACGCCCTTAGCTGTGACGATCTCCCCGGCGCACGCCGTGCCGTTTCCATGATCGTAGGACGGGATACCCAGTGTCTGGATGCCGCCGGTGTAACCCGGGCGGCAGTGGAAACCGTGGCGGAGAACACCTCCGACGGCGTGGCGGCTCCCTTGTTCTATCTCACGCTGGGCGGCGCCGTGCTGGGTTCCTTTTATAAAGCAGTGAATACTCTTGACTCCTCGGTGGGTTACCGCAATGAGCGATACATGGATTTCGGCCGGTTTTCCGCCAAACTGGACGATGTGGTGAATTTCCTGCCCGCCCGACTATGCGCTCTTGTGATGATCGCCGCCGCGCCCCTCTGCGGCCAAAACGGGAAAAACGCCTGGCGCATCTGGCGGCGGGACCGGCGCAAGCATGACAGTCCCAACTCGGCCCAGACGGAAGCGGTGATGGCGGGGGCGCTGGAGATACAGCTGGCAGGCGATGCGGTCTATTTCGGCAAGGTGCATCACAAGCCCATTATCGGCGATGCTATCCGGCCTGTGGAACCAAAAGACATCCTCCGTTCCCACCGTCTTTTACAGGGAACGGTTCTTCTGCTGGCTTTTCTGTCATTTTTGGTAAGGGGGCTTTTGTATGCGGCACTGTGAACATGGCGGCGACATCTATGAAGGCGCGCCCGTAGCGCTGGATTTCTCCGTCAATACCAACCCGTTGGGGATGCCCCCCCAGGTGACAGATATTTTGCGGCAAAAGGTTTCTTCCTTCGCCTGCTATCCCGATCCCCGGTGCCGTCAGCTTGGCGCCGCCCTCAGCCATCAGCTGGGCATGGCGGAAAATCAGATTCTCTGGGGTGCCGGCGCTGCGGATCTGCTCTTTCGCATCTGCGCCTGCTTCAGGCCTCGGGTGGTGCTGACACTGGCCCCCACCTTCTCCGAATATGGGCGACCCGTGGAACTGTTCGGTGGAACGGTGCGGGAGCACCGGCTCACAGCGTCCAACGGCTTTTTACCCACGGATTCACTTTTAGCCGACATTACACCCGCTGTGGATATTTTCTTTTTATGTAATCCCAATAACCCCACCGGCCGGCTCTGCCCTCCCGGGCTGGTGCAGAAAATTTTGCGGCGCTGCCGGGAAACCGGCACGCTTTTAGTGGTGGATGAGTGTTTTCTTCCTTTTACGGCAGGCCAATCGGTACTGGACCAGTTAAAGGACTTTCCCCGGCTGCTGATTCTCCGTGCCTTCACCAAGCTCTACGCCATGGCCGGCCTTCGGCTGGGGTATCTGCTGGGCGAGCCGTCGCTTTTGGAGCAGATCGGCGCTTACGGCTCCGAGTGGGCGGTGTCCGTCCCGGCCCAGTTGTCCGGTGTTGCGGCACTGATGGCGGAACCGGGGTGGAGCGAGCAAGCGCGGCAGTTTGTGGCGGCGGAGCGAAGGCGCATCAGCGTCGGCCTTATAGAACAAGGCTTTTCGGTCTATCCGGGAGAGGCCAATTTTCTTCTCTTTAAAAGCCCTTGTCCGCTGGTGGAACCGCTGCGAAAAAGGGGCATTCTGGTGCGCTCCTGCCGCAGCTTTACCGGTTTGGACGACACATTTATTCGCATCGGCATCAAGACAAGGGAGAAAAACGATGTACTTTTACGCACCATTGAGGAGGTACGCCATGGCTAAAGCAATTATGGTACAGGGCACCATGTCCAACGCGGGGAAAAGTCTTCTCTGCGCCGGACTCTGCCGCATCTTCTGGCAGGACGGGTATCGGGTGGCTCCCTTCAAGGGGCAGAATATGGCCCTCAATTCCTGCATCACAAAGGAGGGCCTGGAAATGGGCCGGGCCCAGGTGGTGCAGGCCGAGGCCGCCGGCATTGAGCCTGAGGTACGGATGAATCCCGTCTTATTAAAACCCGTCACGGATGCAGGCTCTCAGGTCATCGTGCTGGGAGAAGTCCGGGGCAATATGACCGCCGCAGACTATTACAACTATAAAAAAGCCCTGATTCCCAAGGTGCGCGGGGCCTATGAATCTCTTGCCCGGGACTATGATGTCATTGTCATTGAGGGTGCCGGCAGTCCGGCGGAGATCAACCTTATGTCTGATGATTTTGTGAATATGGGCATGGCCAAAATGGCGGAAGCCCCCGTGCTTTTAGTGGGTGATATTGACCGGGGCGGCGTTTTTGCCCAGCTTTACGGCACCATCAAGCTCCTGCCCCCCGATGACCAGAGCCGCATTAAGGCCACCGTCATCAACAAGTTCCGGGGTGATGTGACACTTTTAAAAGAGGGACTCACCTCACTGGAGGAACTTACCGGCAAGCCGGTGGCAGGGGTATTGCCCATGCTCTCGGTGGATATTGACGATGAAGACAGTCTCTCTCACAGGTTAATGGAGAAGGCCGGTAACTCCGCCATCGACATTGCGGTGATCCGTCTGCCCCGGCTCTCCAACTTTACGGATTTTTCCGCGCTGGAGGCCACTCCCGGCGTCAGCGTCCGCTATGTGTCGGAGGTGCGGTCGTTGGGACAACCCGATTTACTTATACTGCCCGGCACCAAAAGCACCATTGCCGATCTCCGCTGGCTGCGCCAGAACGGGCTGGAAGCCGCCATCAAAAAGCTTTCCGCCTCCGGCACCGTGATTTTCGGCGTCTGTGGCGGCTATCAGATGCTGGGGCGCTCCATTACAGACGCCGAGGGTGCCGAGGGGGGCGGTTCCATCCGGGGGATAGAGCTTCTTCCCATCTCCACGGAGTTTGCCAGTGAAAAGCACCGTACCCGCCTGGGCGGCCGCATCCGGGAGGTGCAGGGGCCTCTTGCCGCTCTCACCGGCGTGGCGGTGGAGGGCTATGAAATACACATGGGTAAAACCACGCTGGATAATGGTGCCAAACCCCTTGTATCGCTGGAAAACGGCACAATGGACGGCTGTCAGCAAGGCCATATTTACGGCAGTTATCTCCACGGTTTCTTTGATTCCGCTCCCTGCCGGGAGGCACTTTTGTCCGCACTGGCCAAGGCCAAGGGCGTGACGCTGGGTGAGGTAGGCTTTGATCTTAACGCCTATAAAGAGCGTCAATATGACCTGCTGGCTCAGGGCATCCGGGAAAACTTAAATATGGATTTGATCTATCGGATTTTAGAGGAGGGAATGACTCATGGAGCTTGAAAACATATTGCCCGCGGATATTGAGCGCCGCAGCTTTGCCCTCATTGAGCAAGAGCTGCCCCACCCGTTGGACCCCGCGCTCGCCCCCATTATCAAGCGAGTCATCCACACCACCGCCGACTTTGACTATGCCGACTCCCTCTACTTCTCCGAAAACGTGGTGCCTCAGGCGCTTTCCGCCCTGAAACAGGGCGCCACCATCGTCACCGACACCAACATGGCAAAAGCGGGCATCAACAAAGCCGCCCTCCAAAAACTGGGCTGCACGGCGGTTTGCTTCATGGCCGACGAGGATGTGGCCCAAAGGGCAAAGGAACAGGGAACCACCCGGGCGGTGGCCTCCATGGATAAAGCCGCCTCCTTGCAGGGGCCGCTGATTTTTGCCATCGGCAACGCCCCCACCGCCCTTATCCGTCTCAGCGAGCTGATGGCGGCGGGGCAGGTATCCCCCGCCCTCATCATCGGCGTTCCGGTGGGCTTTGTAAACGTCATTGCCTCCAAGAATCTGATCTGTCAGAGCGGCACACCCTGCATTGTGGCACAGGGCCGAAAGGGAGGCAGCAATGTAGCGGCAGCCATCGTCAATGCGCTGCTCTACCTGCTGACAAGAAAATGAGTACCATTGTTTGCATCATCGACGGAATGACCGATACCGCCTTTCGCCCGGAGGACTATCCGACACTGTCCTCTTTTTCTTATCAGGGCGCCATGCAGCCCACCCCCGCCGGGTACGGAGCAGAAAGCCTGACGTGTATATTGACCATCCTTGGCGTCAAAAAAATCCCCCGCCTGCTGCGGGGGTACGCCGATGCGCTGGGTGCCGGCATTCCCGTGGAGGTGGGAGATCTGGTGACCCGGGTCAGCTGGATGGCGCTGGATGAAACGGGACGCTGCACACTGCCCATCAATGCCTCCTCTCTTGCCCATACGCCGAATGGCTGCACCTATTATGCCCTTGGCGGCTACAAGGGTTTGCTGGTATTAGAGGGGCAGGGCAGCTGTGCCGAGCATATCACAGCCATGCCCCCCTATCAGTGCGCGGGTAATTTTCCCGCCGCCCTCCGTCCCACAGGCTGTGAGCCTTTGTCCGCCTTCTTCGATCAGAACCTGACGACTTCTCACTGTGCCGTGCCCTGGGGGCAGGCCGCCGCCGCAAACCTCCCCCCCTTCGTGCAAAAAGCCGCCGTCATTTGCGGCACTCAGATCGTCCGGGGCATAGCATCCCTGCTGCATATGGACTGCCCTGTCATACCCGGCGCCACCGGGGACACGGACACCGACCTTCGGGCCAAAACGGAGGCCGCTTTGCAGGCAGCTGAGACGTATCCCTTTGTGCTGCTGCACTTCAACGGTTCGGATGAAGCCTCCCACCGGAAGGACGCGGCGGAAAAGCGGGCCTTTATCCACCGGGTGGACGACCTTGTTCTGCCCCACCTGTATAACTGCCCTCACCGGGTCTATGTACTCTCCGATCATGCCACCGATCCCCAGACCGGCTGCCATGTGGGCACCCCCCAACCCGTTTTTATGAAGGAGGCGAATGATTCCTGTGGACGAAAAGAAAGCTCATTTTTTTCAGCATTCGGCCTGTGAATATTTCCCCTGCCACAAAACGAGGGATGTAAAAAACTTCAACTGCCTTTTCTGCTACTGCCCGCTTTACATGCTGGGGGATCGCTGCGGCGGTCATTTTACCTATACGGAAAAGGGCGTCAAAAACTGCACCGGCTGTCTCCTGCCCCACGGGCGGGAGAGCTGGCGCCTCATTGCCTCCCGTTTCCCCGAGATCAGTGAAATGGCAAAACGCCATGAAAAAAAGTGAAATAAATTTCAGCCAAATCGCATAAAAAAAGCTGTCCCAAAAGCCGATCAGACCGGCTTTTGGGACAGCTTTTCATAGGGGGCCGGTCGAAAGCTTTGGGGCTTTCCCTCCCGGAATTCGACGGAATAGCCGTGCCCCGGCTCCGGCGTCAGAGCAAAACGTCCGCCGCCATCCGGGAACCAGGTGCTCATGAGTCCCGAAATAACGCCGCCGTGGATCACACAAACCGCGTCCATATCCGCCTCTATCACCGGCTGTATGGCGCTAAGCGACCGCTTTGTCACGTTGACGGCGCTCTCTCCGCCGGGGCAAACGTTCTCCTCCACGTTGCCGGTGATCCATGCCTGAAACTGAGGATCACTCTTCAGCTCTTCATAGCTGCGCATCTCAAAGACGCCGAAATCCATCTCCCGCAGACCCGGAATCTGCTGATGGGGTGTGTCACCATAGAGAATGGCGAAAGTCTCCTCTGTCCTCACCAGTCCGCTGGTATAATACCGGACACCCCGGGGATATTCATTGGTTTTCCTGGCTTTTTCAAGAGCCGCGCGACCCTCCGGCAGCAGCGGTATATTGGCGCTGCCATAGTACAGATTCCGGGCATTTCCCTCGGTCATACCGTGGCGCAGCAGTGTTAAAATCATTTCAGTTCCTCCGTTAATCCGCAAAATACACGCACCACCCGGGCGGCATCCGCCGCCAATACTTGCAGCATTTGCCCGTGGCGCTCCCGCCAGGCGCGTTCCTCTTTATCCATGGGCACCACGCCCCCTCCGATCTCCCGGGCAATCACCACCGCGTCTTTAAAAAGCGGCAAATAGCGCTGCGGGTCGGTCTCCCGGCATGTCAACGCCTCCAAGTGGTAATAGCACCCCTTGCCCGGCGTGAGCTCTTCACGCTCCAGATCGCACAGGTCAGATGGTGAAAGGTTATATTCCTTTACACACCATGTAAGCTTTCCCTGATAGGCTCCTCCTAAAATCAAATCCATATTTTCACCTCGCCAATGTCAGTACCGCCACCCCGGCCAGTTCTCCCAGCGTCAGGGCAAAGCCGGAAATATCGCCGGACATGCCATTTAGCTGCCGGTAGCCATAGTAAGCGGCCAGCCAATAGCCCACCGCGGCCGCTAATGGTGCAAAAGAACCCGTCGCGGCCAGCGGCAGGGCAACGGACAGTAGCAGCAAGCCGGCAAGCCACCATACATAGCCGGTTTTCTTTCCCTCCATGGCGGCATACTGGCTACTGCCCATGGGACGCAGGCAGAGCACCGCGCTGCCCGCCGAGGCCCGGCTGGCCACCGGAATCAGCAGCAGAGGCAACCAATGAATCGCTCCCGCCGAAAAAAACAGCGACCACTGGGTCAGCACCAAGAGCACAATTGAGATCACTGCAAAGGCGCCGCAGTGGGAATCCTTCAATATCTTCTGCCGGGTGGCCAGATCCCGCCGGGACAGCACCGCGTCGCACACATCCATAAACCCATCCAAATGCAAAAAGCCGGTACACAACCACGGTACCGCCGCCAGTACCAGCGCCCGCACTCCAAGAGGGGCGCCCGCCAAAAGCCACGCGCCCAAGATCCAGACGCCGCCCACCACCGCGCCCCCAAGAGGTAGGCACGCCAGCATTTTTCCTCTGGCGCTCTCCCGCCAGCGGCGGAAGGGACAAGGCAGAGCCAGAAACATGCCCCAGGCCATAAAAAAGCCGTAAATCCAATCGCTCATAAAGGTAATTCACCTTTCCACATATGCGCTATACCCGCAGTCACCTCGGCTACCGCATCAAACTCTTTTGCCAGGGAACGGCAGAGGTGGGCAAGTCCCTTTTGGTACGCTTCCGTGGTCTCATCATAGCGCCCGCCGTCGTGCCAGATCTGATCGCAGACACAGATAAAATGAGCCGGATACCGGCTCACCTGCCGCAGCTCCAAAAGCGCCCTCTCCGGCGCGGACGGGTCTATGGCAGCGCCGAACATCTCGTTTGACAAAAGGGCCGTTACACTGTCAAAAAGCACCGCGCCCGCCGGGTCCATCTGCGGCAGCACCGCCGGAAGATCACGGCCCTGCTCCACGGTGGCAAAGCCCCATCCGGCCCGCTCATCTCTATGACGGGCGATACGGGCCCGATCCTCTTCGTCTGTTGGCTCCATGGTGGCCCAATAATAAAGAGGCCTGTTTTTTCCCAGCTTCTTTGTCAATTGCTGGGCCAGCATACTCTTGCCGCTTTTGCTGCCGCCCACAAGCAAAACCTTCATGGCTTTTGCACCGTAAAGGCGTCCGTCGCCCGGATTTCATCTAAGTAATCATCCTGAATAGCCGCCTCGGAAAAAGTGGCCATATCCGACATCACCGCGCAGGCCGCCTTCAGCACCTGAAACAGCAGCGGACAGCCGCTGCCCTCGCCCAGACGCATATCCAGCAGCAGGCAGGGCGAAAGGCCCAATTCCTCCGCCGCCAAACGGTAGCCGATCTCATAGGAGGCATGGGACAAAAACAGCACATCATGGACAGCGGGACACAGCCGCACCGCGCAAAGGGCGGCCACCACCGAAATGTAACCGTCCACCGCCGCCGGTATCCGTTCCGCCGCACACCCCAGAAACGCGCCGGTCATGGCGGCCAGATCCAGACCGCCCACCGCCGACAGGACACCCACCACATCGCCGGCATCCGGCTTGTGCAGCTTAAGCGCCTGGGCAATGACTTCCTTTTTATGAGCAAAGGCCCCGTCCGTCAGTCCGCCGCCCCGGCCCGTGACCGCCGCGGCATCGGCTCCCGTCAGCGCCGCCAGTACGGCGGCAGAGGTGGTGGTGTTGCCGATGCCCATTTCACCGATGCCCACAACCTCCACGCCGTCTTTCTTCGCCTGACGCACCGCCTCGATGCCGGCCGCCATGGCCGGGCCATCTGGGGCTTTGACCGGGGGCCCGTCGGTATGGGTA
>JAAXZS010000095.1 GCA_012719745.1 Clostridiales bacterium
ATATTTAACATCAAAACGGTTTTCAATTTTACACCTTTCCTTTATACTGTTTATATTGCAAAAAATGGGGTGAGACAATGATCTATCTGCTGGAGGATGATGACAGTATTCGCAAGCTGGTGGTATACGGCCTGGTAAGCCAGGGCTATGAAGCGGAGGGCTTTGCCGCACCCTCCGCCTTCTGGAAGGGAATGCGGGAGAGAATACCGGAGTTGGTGCTGCTGGATATATCTCTGCCGGAGGAAGATGGACTTTCTGTATTAAAAAAGCTGCGGGCGGGGGCGGATACACGGAAACTGCCGGTGGTGATGCTTACGGCCAAAAATACGGAATATGACCGTGTGGTGGGTCTTGACAACGGGGCGGACGACTTCATCTCCAAGCCTTTTGGCATGATGGAGCTGGTGGCCCGTGTCCGGGCGGTGCTGCGACGGGCGCAGCCGGAGCAGCAGAGTCGGGAGTATCGGGTGGGGACGCTGTATGTCTGCCCAGCCCGCCACTGCGTGCGTGTGGCGGGGGAGGATGTGACACTCACCTATAAGGAGTTCCAGATTTTATGCCTTCTGCTGGAAAATCAGGGACTTGTCATGTCCCGCAATACGCTGATGGATCAGGTGTGGGGACTGGAGCTGGATCGGGAAAACCGGACGCTGGATGTCCATATCCGAACGCTGCGCACCAAGCTGGGAATTGCCGGCGGCTGCATCGAAACGGTGCGGGGCATCGGCTATAAGATTGGGGGCGGGGCATGAGGAAGAAAATATTTTTCCACACGTTTTTCACCGGAATTGTGATTCTCGCCGTATGCGCCACCCTTTTTTCGGTGGTGCTGTACCAGTATTATGAAAAGCAAATTTTCAACAGTCTTTCCGCCGAATGTACCTACGCCGCCCGGGGGCTTTCCGCTGTCGGTGAGGGGTATTTCTCGGATTTTACGTCTCCTCACAGAGTAACCTGGGTGGAGGGGGACGGCACGGTGCTCTATGACAGTGTCGCCCAGGCGTCCGGTATGGCAAATCATGCCGACCGGGAGGAGGTACGGGAGGCTCTCGCAACCGGCAGTGGGCAGAGTGTTCATTTTTCTGACACGCTGATGGAAAAAACGCTGTATTACGCCCGGGAGCTTTCTGACGGAACGGTATTGCGGGTTTCCTGCACGCAAAAAACAGTAGGGGCGCTTTTGCTGGGCATGGCGGGGCCGATTGTCCTGTCAGCCCTTCTGGTGGTGATCCTCTCGGCGTTGCTGGCCGCCCGGCTGGCTGGGCAGATCACAAAGCCGATCAACACCATGGATCTCAATGCGCCCGAGATCAGTCCTGCCTATGAAGAACTGCAGCCGCTGGCGCAGAGACTCCAGACGCAAAATCACACCATCCGCCGCCAGATGGAGGAGCTAAGTTTGCGCCAGCGGGAGTTTGCCGCCATTACGGAGAATATGAACGAGGGGTTTTTGTTGCTGGACCAGAAGAAGAATATTCTTTCCGGTAACCACAAGGCCCGGCTCTTGTTCCATGCACCGGAGGCGAATAACCTCCGACAGGTGGACTGTGACCCGGCTTTTAGCCGGGCGCTGAATCAGGCGCTGGCGGGAGAACGGGCAGAAGAACTGCTGACAGATGAGGAAACCGCCTGGCAGCTCATCATCAGCCCCGTGCAGGCGGATGGGCAGGTGACCGGTGCGGTGGCCATTCTGGTGGATGTGACGGAGCGGGAGCAGCGGGAAACGCTGCGCCGGGAGTTTTCCGCCAACGTATCTCACGAGCTGAAAACGCCGCTGACCTCCATCTCCGGCTTTGCCGAGCTGATGAAGGAGGGACTGGTACCGCCGGAAAAGGTGCCGGAATTTGTCGGCGATATCTGGCGGGAATCCCGGCGGCTCATTGATCTTGTTAACGACATCATCGACCTCTCTCGTCTGGATGAGGGCGCGTCTTCTGAAAAGGAGATGGTAGATCTGTACCGAATCTGCCAGCAGACGCTGCAAAACCTCCGACCGCAGGCGGAAAAGCGGTTGGTGACACTTCATCTGGAGGGCGAAACTGTCTCCCTTCGGGGCGTACCCCGGATATTGGAGGAGATGGTGTTCAACCTTTGCGACAACGCCGTTAAGTATAACCGGGACGGCGGCAGCGTCACCGTCACCGTGGGGCGGCGAGGCGGCGAAATCAGCCTTTCTGTGTCAGATACCGGGGTGGGCATTCCCTATGCCAGCCAGAATCGGGTGTTTGAGCGGTTTTACCGGGTGGACAAAAGTCACAGCCGGGCCATAGGCGGCACGGGGCTGGGGCTGTCCATCGTCAAACACGGCGCCCAGTACCACGACGCTCGTATCAGCCTTGCGAGCTGCCCCGGGGAGGGCACCACCGTCACGCTGATTTTTCCTGCCTGAATCATATAAGAAAAACGGAAGCGGTCCTGAAGAAGGATCGCTTCCGTTTCATTTTTTACTGCAAAGTCTGAAATAGAATGAAAAATTTTGCGATGCATTTTACAAGCATTTAAGACTTTTCGGGTTTCAGATTTAAAACGCGGGCGGTTAAATGGGATTGTGCCTGAGAAAAGAAATCAAAAGAAATGAGGTCAACAAAATGAAAAAAATAATTTGTCTGGTACTCTCTCTCGTGGTGGCGGTGAGCCTTTTGGGGGGCTGCGGCAGTCAGAAGGAAACGACGGCTGATGGCACAAACACCCTCAGCGGCAGCGTTTCCACCAACGGCTCCACCTCCATGGAAAACGTGATCGGTGCGCTGAAAGAGCAGTTTACCAACGAAAATGCCGGCGTGACCATCTCCTATGACGCCACCGGTTCCGGCACCGGTATTGAGGCGGTGTCCAACGGCTCCTGCGATATCGGCCTTTCTTCCCGGAAACTGAAGGATTCCGAGACCGGCCTTACCGCCACCACCATCGCGCTGGACGGCATTGCCGTCATCGCCAACAGCGGCTGCGGCGTGGAAAACCTGACGCAGCAGCAGGTTGCGGATATTTATTTAGGAAAAATCACCAACTGGAAAGAGGTGGGCGGTGCGGATCTGGCCATTGCCTGCATCGGCCGGGAATCCAGCTCCGGCACCCGGGACGGCTTTGAAAGTGCTACCTCTACCAAGGACGCCTGCGTCCTTTCCCAGGAGCTGACCTCCACCGGCGCCGTGATTGAGGCCGTGAAGAACAGCCCCAACGCCATCGGCTACACCTCCTTTTCTGCTGTTGCCGGCAAGACGGATATCAGAGTATTGACGGTGGACGGCGTGGCTTGCTCGGAGGCCACCATTTTAGACGGCAGCTATGCCATCCAGCGCCCCTTTAATCTGGTAACCAAGGACGGAACTACCCTTTCCGCTGCGGCGCAGGCGTTTGTCACCTATGCCTCCTCCGCTGAGGCCGCCGATCTCATCCGCAATGCCGGCGCTGTGCCGGCGGCATGAGAGAATGGCAGGGAGGGAGTGACATGAAAAACAGGAAGACCCTTGAAAGGGGTATTCATATCCTGTTTCTGCTCTGCGGCATTGTCTCAGTGGCCTTCGTCCTTTTTATCAGTCTGTATCTGATCGTATCAGGAGTCCCGGCCATCCGAACCATTGGGTTGAAAGCATTTTTGCTGGGAGAGGTGTGGAATGCCGGTAACGCTCAATTCGGCATCCTGCCCTTTATCCTCACCTCCCTGTACGGAACGGCGGGGGCTGTGGTGCTGGGGGTGCCGGTGGGCATCCTGACGGCGGTGTTCCTGGCAAAAGCCGCCCCCGCCGGCATCGCCCGGGTGATCCACACGGCGGTGGAGCTTTTGGCGGGTATTCCCTCTGTGGTCTATGGCTTAGTGGGCATGATCGTGTTGGTGCCGGGCATCCAAAAGCTGTTCGGCCTCTCCTCCGGCGCCTGTCTCCTCTCGGCCATGGTAGTGCTGGCCATTATGATCCTGCCCTCCATCATCAGCGTGTCGGAAACGGCGCTGCGGGCGGTGCCCCCGGAATATGAAGAGGGTTCTCTGGCACTGGGAGCGACCAAGATGGAAACATGGTTCCGCCTTTCCATCCGGGCCGCTCGCAGCGGGATTGTTACCTCGGTGGTGCTGGGCATCGGCCGGGCCATCGGGGAGGCCATGGCCATCATCATGGTGTCTGGCAATGTGGCCAATATGCCCTCCCTTTTTACCTCTGTACGGTTTTTGACCACCGCCATTGCTTCGGAGATGTCCTATGCGGCCTACGGCAGTCTGCAGCGGCAGGCGCTTTATTCCATCGGTCTGGTTCTCTTTTTGTTCATCATGCTGATTAACGGCTTTTTGAACACAGTCGTCAAAAGAAAGGAGATATAGCCCATGTCACAAAAACGGAGATGGCGGGACAGAGCCCTGCGCCTGGCCATGTACTGCTGCGCGGGGCTGACGGTTTTACTGCTGCTGCTTCTGATTGGCTATATCCTCTACAGGGGACTGCACTATCTGACCTGGGAGCTGCTCACCACTCAGACCAGCTATCTGAAAGGAACCATCGGCATACTACCCAATCTGCTCAACACGCTGTATATCATTTTCACGGCCATGGCGGCAGCTCTGCCCCTGGGGGTGGGGGCGGCGGTGTATCTGACGGAATACGCCGGCAGCCGCCGGATCGTCCGGCTCATTGAATTTGCCGCCGAAACGCTGACGGGTCTGCCCTCCATCCTATTCGGCCTGGTGGGTATGCTGGTGTTCACCCAGCTTTTCGGCTGGAAGCAGGGCGTGCTGGCGGGGGGACTTACCCTGACAGTGATGATCCTCCCCACCGTGATCCGCACCACACAGGAGAGCCTGAAAAGCGTGCCCCAGTCCTATCGGGAGGGGGCGCTGGCACTGGGCTCCGGCAAGTGGCACATGATTCGCACTGTTGTGCTGCCGGGGGCTATGGATGGCATTGTCACCGGCTGCATTCTGGCGGTGGGACGCATTGTGGGGGAGTCGGCGGCACTGTTGTTTACGGCGGGCTTCGGTTTGCAGTTCAACGACTTTCTCACCGCGCTCCAGTCCTCCTCCGCCACGCTGACGGTGGCGCTTTATGTCTATGCCAGCGAACGGGGTGAGACGGGTGTGGCCTTTGCCATTGCCGTCATACTGCTGGCACTGACCTTCCTTTTAAATCTGGCGGCCAATTTTGCCGGCAGAAAACTGAAACGAAAGGGGTGAATTACCTTGGAAATTATGATGGAAACGGAAAAACTGAATCTCTGGTATGGCGATCATCAGGCTTTAAAAAATATTACCATGACTATTCCGGCCCGGCAGGTGACGGCGCTCATCGGCCCCTCAGGCTGCGGCAAATCCACCTTTTTGCGGACGCTTAATCGTATGAACGACCTGATCCCCGGCGTCTGCATTGAGGGAAAGATCCTCTATCAGGGGAAGGAGGTATATGCCCCCACGGTGGATGTGACGGTGCTGCGCCGTCAGATTGGCATGGTATTTCAAAAGGCCAACCCCTTTCCAATGAGCATCTACGACAACGTGGCCTACGGCCCCCGACTTCACGGTGTCCATACCCGGACGGAGCTGGACGAGATCGTGGAGACCTCACTGCGCTCGGCGGCCATCTGGGATGAGGTAAAGGATCGGCTGAAAACCGGGGCACTGCGCCTTTCCGTTGGGCAGCAGCAGAGGCTTTGTATCGCCCGGGCGCTGGCGGTGGAACCGGAGGTGTTGCTGATGGATGAATCCACATCGGCCCTTGACCCCATCTCCACCGCCAAGATCGAAGAGCTGATCGGGCAGCTGAAATACCGCTACACAGTGGTGATGGTGACCCATAACATGCAGCAGGCCGCCCGCGTCTCTGACCAGACCGCCTTTTTCCTGATGGGAGAGCTGGTAGAGTGGGGAAAGACCGACCAGATTTTCCATGCGCCCCGGCATCGGAAAACAGCGGACTATGTATCCGGCCGTTTTGGATAAATAAATTGGAAATAGTTCTCCATTTAAAATAAATTTTAAATCACTTTGATTTCGCATTTAAGGTCACAATAGTAAGATGAAGGTGTAAATGGAAAGGAGATGGAGAAACTATGAGCAAAAGCAAACGAATTGCACTGATTGCCCATGACAATATGAAGCCCAAACTGATCGAATGGTGTCTGGAAAACCGGGAAGCGCTGTCCCATCATTTTCTGTGCGGCACAGGCACCACAGCCAAACTGGTGCAGGAGGCCACCGGACTGCCGGTACAGGGCTACCGCAGCGGCCCACTGGGCGGTGATTTGCAGATCGGCGCCAAAATTACGGAGGGGGAGATCGACATTGTGATTTTCCTGTCCGATCCGCTAACGGCGCAGTCCCATGATCCGGATGTGAAAGCGCTGCTGCGTATTGCCCAGGTTTGCAACATTCCCATTGCCAACACGCGGGCCACGGCGGATTATATCATCCGTTCGGATTTGTTTGCCTGTGAGGAGACGCCATGACAATTTTTGATGTACTCTCTTTAATCGGTGGGCTGTGCCTGTTTTTATTCGGTATGAACCTGATGGGGGCGGCCCTTGAAAAACGGGCGGGTAGCGGTCTGAAGACCATATTAAGCCGCCTGACCACAGGGAAAATGGCCGGACTGCTGACAGGACTTGCCGTAACGGCGGTGATTCAGTCCTCCTCCGCCACCACTGTAATGGTGGTGGGCTTTGTCAACTCGGGACTGATGACGCTGCGGCAGGCCATCAATGTCATTATGGGCGCCAATATCGGCACCACGGTTACGGCCTGGATTTTAAGCCTAACCGGCATTTCCAGCAAAAGTCTTCTCATTCAGCTTCTTAAACCCACTTCCTTTACACCCGTCCTGGCCCTTATTGGCATTATTTTTTATATGACAGGGAAGAACGGCAAGCGGAAAGATACCGGTATGATCCTCCTGGGTTTTGCTACGCTGATGTTCGGCATGGACACCATGGCGGCATCTGTGGCGGGGTTGCGGGATGTGCCGGAATTCCAGAATATCCTGCTGCTGTTCTCCAACCCTATTCTGGGCGTACTGGCAGGTGCTCTTTTGACGGCTATTATCCAGTCCTCCTCCGCTTCCGTGGGAATTTTGCAGGCGGTGGCCTCCACCGGGCAGGTGACCTTCGGCAGTGCCATTCCCATCATCATGGGGCAAAACATCGGCACCTGTGTGACGGCCATGTTATCCTCTGTGGGTGCCAATAAAAATGCCAGGCGGGCTGCCGTGGTGCATCTTTCTTTCAATATCATTGGTACGGCGGTATGGCTGGCGGTTTTCTGGGCGGCCAACCTGATCTTTCGGTTTGCCTTCGTTCATGAGACGGTCAATCAGGTGGGAATCGCTGCCGTACACACGGTTTTCAATCTGCTCTGCACGGCACTACTGCTGCCCCTGACGGGTTTTCTGGAAAGACTCTCCTGTCGGCTTGTGCCCGATGGCGAGGAAACGGAGAATACAAACGAGCTGGACGAGCGACTGATGGCGACCCCCACCATTGCCTTGCAGCGCTGCCGTGTGCTGACCGAGGCCATGGCGGCCACCTCCTTCCGGGCCATCAACTATTCGCTTAAGTCGCTGCAAAAATACGACGGACCCGACGCCGAGATGATACGGCAGAGTGAGCGGGATGCCGACCACTATGAGGATATGCTGGGTTCCTATCTGGTGAAACTCAGCGCCTGCTCCATGACGGCACGGGACAGCACGGAGGCTGCTAAACTGCTGCACATGATTGGCGATCTGGAACGGATTTCCGACCATGCCGTCAACATTGTGGAGTCTGCCGAGGAGATACGTGAGAAGAACATTCAGTTTTCCGACGAGGCCCGGAGGGAGCTGTCCGTTATTACAGCGGCGGTGACGGAGGGGCTGGATCTGGCCATGACGGCCTTCCTCCACGACGATCTGAAAGCCGCTGCGCTGGTGGAACCGTTGGAGCAGGTGGTGGATACGCTGAAGGATCAGCTGCGCTCCCGCCATATTCTGAGGCTGCAAAAGGGAAGCTGCTCCATTGAGGCGGGTTTTGTGTGGTCTGACCTGCTGACCAATCTGGAGAGAGTAGCCGACCACTGCTCCAATATAGCGGGGTGTGTAATTGAAATGGCCCATGACAGTCTGGATCTGCACCGGTATCTGACGGAGATCAAGACCGGCAGTCCGGAGTTTATGGAAAGATACAACGCCTATGCCAGAAAATACGCATTGGTGACGAACAAATAAGAATCTATAAGAAAAGGGTGTTCCGGTGACGGGACACCCTTTTTTACCTGTCTCCCGGGAGAGGAAGAAAGGCGTTCTTTTCGTTGAAAAAAGACGTAAACTACGTTATAATAACCCTATTCTGAGAGTAAAAGGGGAGAGGGACATGTATAAAATTCTGATCGTGGAGGATGACCCCACCATTGCCGAGGCGGTTCGCAAACACCTGAGTACCTGGGGACTGGAGGCCCGCTGCGCTGAGGATTTTCAGAACGTGCTGGGGGAATTCGGGGATTTTACGCCCAATCTGGTGCTGCTGGATATTTCCCTGCCCTTTTTCAACGGCTATCACTGGTGTCAGGAGATCCGGAAGATCTCGAAGGTGCCGGTGGTATTCCTCTCCTCTGTCTCCGACAATATGAACATCGTCATGGCCATGAACATGGGCGGAGACGATTTTATCGCCAAGCCCTTTGATTTCAATGTCCTGATGGCGAAGGTGCAGGCAATTCTGCGCCGTACCTACGACTTCGGCGGGCAGGTGCCGGTACTGGAGCACCGGGGTGCTATCCTCAACACGGCGGACGCCAGCCTTACCTTTGAGGGGGAGCGGCTGGAGCTGACCAAGAACGATTACCGCATATTGCTGACGCTGCTGCAAAGCAAGGGACAGGTCATCAGCCGGGATACCCTGATGGAAAAGCTGTGGGAGACGGACAGCTTTGTGGACGAAAACACCCTGACGGTGAACATTGCCCGGTTGCGGAAAAAGCTGGACACACTGGGCCTGCCGGACTTTATTACCACCAAAAAAGGCCTGGGCTACATTGTACAGTAAAGGGGGTGAGCATATGCTGTGGGAATACATCAAGGCACATATCAAGGCGGTGGGGATCTTTATCCTTTTCACACTGGTTTTCGCCCTTGTGTTTGCCCTCTACGATCTGCCGGGGGGCGCTGTGCGCTATGCAGCGCTGGTCTGCGCCTTTTTGGGCGTTGTTTTCTTCGCCTTTGATTTCCGGGCTTTTGCCCAAAAACACCGGCGGCTTGAACAGCTTTATCGGGAGGTCACGGTGACGCTGAACAGCCTGCCAAAGCCCAATTGCCTGCCGGAAACGGATTATCAGAACGCCCTGTGGGAGTTGTTCCGGGATCGGCAGAAGCTGGAGCGGGACAAGGAGCGGCGCTATGCAGAACTGGTGGATTATTACACCCTCTGGGCCCACCAGATTAAAACACCTATTGCCGCCATGCGTCTTTTATTACAGGAGAACGACATCCCTCAGAACCGGGAACTGACCGAGGAATTGCAGCGCATCGAGCAGTATGTGGAGATGGTCTTATGCTATCTGCGGCTGGACAGTGATTCCACGGATTTTGTGATCCGGGAATATGATCTGGACGACATTGTCCGTCAGGCCGTGCGGAAATATGCCCCCCAGTTTATCCGCAAAAAGATACAACTTGTCTATGAGCCGCTGAACTGCCATGTGCTGACAGATGAAAAATGGCTGCTGTTCGTGGTGGAGCAGGTGCTGACAAACGCGCTGAAATACACAAGAACCGGCGCTATCACCATTACGCTGGAGCAGCCAAAGACCCTCTGC
Organism: Clostridiales bacterium; assembly: GCA_012719745.1. Classification (GTDB taxonomy): domain Bacteria; phylum Bacillota; class Clostridia; order Oscillospirales; family Oscillospiraceae; genus Vescimonas. The sequence goes on from JAAXZS010000095.1 coordinate 9,764, forward strand.
ATCCGGGATACGGGCATCGGCATCGCGCCGGAGGATGTGCCCCGGGTCTTTGAAAAGGGCTTTACCGGTTATAACGGACGCAGTGACAAGCGGGCCACGGGCATCGGCCTTTACCTCTGCCGTCGAATCCTTAAAAAGCTGAGTCACGGCATTTCTATCGCCTCGGAGCTGGGTCACGGCACTGCTGTGCGGATTGATCTTGCATCGGATCAGCTGGAGGTGGAGTAAAGAACAGAACCAAACTTACACATTTGTAAGAAACGACCGGGAAAATGTAAGCCAGAGTTAAGGCAGACAGTTTCCCGGTCCTCTATAATAAGACCTGTTAAATGAAACAGGAGGAATCAACCATGTCTATTCTGGAAGTCAATCATGTGAAAAAAATCTATACCACCCGCTTCGGCGGCAGTAAGGTACAGGCTCTTTCCGACGTCAGCTTTGCCGTGGAGGAGGGCGAATATGTAGCCATTATGGGCGAATCCGGCTCCGGCAAAACAACCCTTTTGAACATCCTGGCGGCTCTTGATAAGCCCACCTCAGGGGAAGTACTCCTCAGTGGTCGGGACTTGGGCTCTATCCGGGAATCCGAGATTGCCGCTTTCCGCCGGGATCATCTGGGCTTTGTCTTTCAGGATTTCAACCTGCTGGACACCTTTTCTTTGCAGGACAATATCTTTTTGCCACTGGTGCTGGCGGGGAAGTCCTATGAGGAAATGAGTCGGCGGCTGCAGCCCATCGCCCGGAAGCTGGGCATCAGCGATCTTTTGGCCAAGTATCCCTATGAGGTGTCCGGCGGTCAGAAGCAGCGGGCGGCTGTGGCCCGGGCGCTGATCACCGACCCCCAGCTGGTGTTGGCCGACGAGCCCACCGGCGCCCTGGACTCCCGCTCCACTGATGAGCTGCTCCGCCTTTTCGAGGAGATCAACCGGGAGGGACAGACCATTCTCATGGTCACTCACTCCGTCAAGGCGGCCAGCCACGCCGGCCGTGTCCTCTTTATCAAGGACGGCGAGGTTTTCCACCAGATCTACCGGGGCGGCAGTACCGATGAGGAGCTGTATCAGAAGATCTCCGATACGCTGACGATGCTGGCGACCTCCGCAAAGGGTATGGGCGGTGAGCACCATGCGTAAGAGCCTCCTCTACCCGCGTCTGGCACTTACCAACCTGAAAAAGAACAAGCGACTGTATCTGCCGTATCTGCTGGCCTGCATGGGCACCGTCATGATGTTCTGTGTGCTGGTGACGCTGAACAATGATCCGGCGCTGGACGACAACGCCAGTGTGCGATCTATTTTATCTCTGGGTATTATTGTGGTGGGTATTTTTTCCGCCATTATCCTTTTTTACACCAACAGCGTGCTGACCAAACAGCGCAAAAGAGAGTTCGGACTATACAACATGCTGGGCATGGAGAAGCGGCACATCGGCTTCGTCCTGCTTTATGAGAGCCTTTACACGACCCTTCTCGCTCTGGCGGGAGGACTGGTGGCCAGTGTGGTCTTCTCCAAGCTGCTGCAGCTGATTTTGTTGAAGCTTCTGGGCGGTATTGCGACCTTTACCCTGCGCATCGACCCGGCGGCCATCGGATTGACGGCGGTTTTATTTGCCATCATTTTCTTCGTGATCTACCTCAATACCGTGCGGATCATCCGTTTTGCCAAGCCTGTGGATCTGCTGCACGGCTCCAGTGAGGGAGAGCGGGAGCCGAAGTCTAAGTGGGTGCTGGCCATTGCGGGCACCGTCTGCATGGCTACCGGCTACATTCTCTCCGTTATGACCAATTCGGCCATCAGTGCCATCGGCCTATTTTTCGTGGCAGTGCTGTTCGTTATCGCGGGCACCTATCTGCTCTTTACCGCCTTTAGTATTGTGTTGCTCAAGGCGCTGCGCCGCAATAAGAACTATTACTACAAGACAAAACACTTCGCTACGGTGTCCGGTATGCTCTACCGGATGAAGCGCAATGCCGCCGGCCTTGCCAGCATCTGCATCCTGTCTACCATGGTGCTGGTGACGGTTTCCACCACGGTTTGCCTGTATCTGGGCGTGAGTGACACGGTCAATCAGATGCACCCTACGGACATTTCCGTATCCTATATAGGGGATGTGACCGCCGACAAACGGGCGGAGCTGGCCAAGCTTGCCTATGAACCGGCCGAAAACCTGGGGCGTACGGTGACGGATGCCCACGAGTATTGGAAGCTGGAATTTGCCGTGCAGCGGCAGGGAAACGAGCTGGCACTGGTGGACGCCGAGACAAATCAGGATATACTTGCCAGCACGGCCTCCATGGTCTGGATTACCGACGCGGCGAGCTATGAAAATCTCACAGGGGAAACAACAACGGTGTTGCCGGGACAGGTGCTGGCCTGGTCGGACGGTGCGGCGGTGGGCGACACGGTGGAGATGCTGGGAACCACTTACAGTGTCAAACAACTGGACAGCTTCCCGGTCTCCGGCGGCTATCAGTCCCTGAACATCAAGACGGTTTATCTGGTGGTGGACAGTGAAGCCACGCTTTTGAATATCGAGCAGCAGGAGCAGCAGGTCTATTTCAATAGCGGGAGCTCTGTGGACTATACCATTACCTACAATATTGACGGCACCAGTGAGGAGAAGATCGCCTGCGGCGATGCTGTCTATGAGAACCTGCACCAGCAGGACGGCGGCTTTTCCTTCTCCGACCGGGAGGAATCCTATCAGAATGCCATGGAGATGTATGGAGCCCTGTTCTTCATCGGCATGTTCCTGGGCTTTTTGTTCCTGCTGGCCACCGTACTCATTATCTATTACAAGCAGGTGTCTGAGGGGTACGACGACCGGGAGAAATTTGCCATTATGCAGAAGGTGGGTATGACGCCAAAAGAGGTGAAAGCCACCATCCATTCTCAGGTACTCATCGTTTTCTTCCTGCCCCTTGTGACGGCGGCTATTCACATCGCCTTTGCCTTCCCTATGATCAAGTGGATTCTGCGGGCGCTGGGTATGATGAATGTATCGCTGTTTGTGTCCTGCACGGTGGGTTCTCTGCTGATTTTCGCCGTGATTTATACGGCGGTGTATCTCCTTACCTCCCGGGCGTATTACAGTATTGTCAGCGACTCCGACAACTAAATTGAATCAGCGGATACAGGCGGGCTGTCAGCCCGCCTGTATCTTTTTCCAATTTGGGCGGGTGGCTTGATTTAGAAAGAAAGGCAGTTTATACTGATAAAAACAATTTTCGACAAAAAGGGAGGGACGGCTGTTGCGGGAACTGACAGGAGAGGTGCCGGCTGCGGCGTCCGGACATACGCTATCTTCCTATATAAAAGAGCGGTGGCATATGGCGGACTCCCTGCTGCGGCATCTGAAGTGGCAGCCGGGGGCGGTCCTTTTAAACGGACATTCGGCCCGACTGCGGGATGTAGTGCAGGCCGGGGATTGCATTACGGTGCATCTGGAGGAAGCGGATGGCCGACCGGCAGATCCTGCTGCCGCTCCGCCGACTGTTTTGTGGGAGGATGAAGATCTGCTGATCTTCAACAAGCCTGCCGGTATGGCGGTGTACGGCACCTATTACGGCGGCGGAGTGACAGTGGCCGACACGTTGGCGTCCTACCGGGGACCGGAACAGATCTTTCATCCGGTGAACCGGCTGGACATCGGCACCTCCGGTGCCATGGTGGTCGCCAAAAGTCGCTTCATCCATGACCGGCTGCGGCAGATGCTGCACACGGAGGATTTTATCAGAACGTATCTGGCGGTGACCGCGGGGGTGCCCTCTCCCACAACAGGGGTGATCGACGCGCCTATCGGCCAGGCACCTGATTCCTTTACCCGGCGGGTCATCTCGCCGGACGGCCTGCCCGCCCGGACAGTGTACCGAACCGTGGCTGAAAATGAGGACAGCGCCCTTTTGGAGGTGAAGCTTCAAACGGGGCGTACCCATCAGATTCGGGTACACCTCCAGTGGTTGGGCGTACCCCTTGTGGGGGACTGTCTGTACGGAAATCCGTCACCTCTGATTGATCGCCCGGCGCTCCATGCCAGGGCCATCCGGCTCCGCCACCCTCTTACGGAGGCGGTAATCGATGTGGAAGCGCCTTTACCGGCGGACATGAAGTATTTGATCTCTAAACTATAAAAACAGGAAAGGGGGAGTGAACAAAATGGATAGAAGAACATCACTGCTGCTGCGCTTTTTACCGGCGGCGGCGCTCTGCGGTCTGTTAAGCTTTGGCGACGGATTGCCGGCCCTGTGGTGGAATATAGCCGTGGCCGCCTGTGTGATCGCCATTTTGTTTTTCGCCCTGACCAGTCGTCTGCCGGGAAAATCTCTGGTGGGAAAGCTGCTGCTGGCGCTGGCTGTCTTTATTTTATACGAGCTGGCGGCGGCCGCCGTACCCAACAGCTTTTCTGTACCGCTGGGCGGGGAACCCGAGACGGCGGAATACCGCAGCGAAGAGATAGGGGAGGAGCGGGCCCGGTTGGTTGCCACTAATGAAGAGGCGCTGGAACAGCGTATCCGCATGATCCGAGAGGCGCGAAATGAGGTGATTTTGACCACCTTTGAGTGGAACGCCGATAACAGCGGCACTGATGTCATTGCGGCTCTTTATAGCGCTGCGGAGAGGGGGGTGCAGGTGCAGGTACTGGTGGATGGCTTTTCCGCCGCCCTGGGTCTTGACACAAGCCCCGCCTTCCGCGCGTTGGCGGCCCATCCCAATACGCAGGTCAAGATCTATAACCGCCTTAACGTGCTTCTGCCCTGGCGCACCTCAAATCGGATGCACGACAAGTATCTCATCATTGATGACACCTGTTATCTGCTGGGCGGGCGCAATACAAGCGATCTTTTTTTGGGAAACTATCCCGTCAGCCGCGTCAATTCGGATATGGAGGTACTTGTCTGGCAGCCCACTGACAGCGACAGTAGCTCGTTATCCCAGCTTCGCGACTACTTTCAGACCATCTGGGCCCAGCGGTACTGCACACCCTTCCGAGGAGGAACCGGCGGTGAGGCGGCGCTTACCGACCGCTATGAGGCACTGAAGGCAGCTTATCCGGCTTGCTTTGACGACTACGATTACCAAGCGGAGACCTGCGAAACAAACCGTATTACCCTTTTGTCCGGCCCCACGGAGCCGCTGCGAAAGGAGCCGAAGCTCTTTTACGCACTGACGGCACTAATGAAGGAGGCAAAGGAGCGGGTGGTGATCCACACGCCCTACGCCATCTTTAACAAGACCATGTATCGTGAGTTGGCCGAGGTGGCGGACAACGTGCCCAAAACAGCGCTGATGCTCAATTCGCCCGGGAACGGTGCCAACCTTTTCGGCAGCAGCGACTATCTGCTGCAAAAAAAGAAATTACTTGCCACCGGCTTTACTTTTTATGAATACGAGGGCGGTTCCTCCTATCACGGTAAGATGATCCTCGTTGACAGAGACATCAGTGTGGTGGGTTCTTTCAACATGGATATGCGCAGCGTCTATCTGGATACGGAGCTGATGGCGGTGATCCAGAGCAGTGCGCTCAACGCGCAGATGGAGACCTATATGGAGACGGTTCACAGCCGGTGCCGACGGGTCATTTCCGCTGTCGAATATGCACCTTCCGACTTTCCTGTGTCGGAAACGAGCGGCGGAAAGCTTCTTTTATACCATTTGCTTAAGTACTTGGATTACCCTCTCAGACACCTTCTTTAACGGCCTTTTTTGCTGAAAATCCCGGGAAATTGACAAAGTTATAAATAATTTGTCAAGAGGAAAGTAAAAGTTTGTTCAGAAACACAAAATTGGTGTTCATAATTTGTTAAAAATTTCAGAGCAAATCCTTGTGGAAATCTTGACATACGGGGCGCGAAGAATGTATGATATAGGTACCAATTATTGAGGAGGTAAAACACTCGTATGAAAACCAAAAAGTCACGCGTTACGTATTTTGTTGCTCTCGGTGTGATTGTAGTGCTGCTGGTTATTCTCGGCATCAGCTACAAGGATGTTGAAGGCGGCTTCTACGGAACTGTCTGGTCTCTGCTGCCCCCGGTGGTTGCCATCGGTCTGGCTCTGATCAGCAAAGAGGTATATTCTTCCCTGTTCCTCGGCTGCCTGGTTGGCGCTCTGCTGATCAGCCAGTTTAAGCCTTGGGACACCGTCCTGACGCTGGTGACATCCGATTACGGTATTGTTCCCCAGCTGGCAGGCAACATGGGCATTGTTGTGTTCCTGGTGGTCCTGGGCATCATGGTAGACCTGATGAACAAGACCGGCGGCTCCGCCGCATTCGGTCGCTGGGCACAGAAGGCTGTTAAGACCCGCTGCGCCGCACAGCTCATCACCATGGCACTGGGCGTCCTGATCTTCATCGACGACTATTTCAACTGCCTGACCGTGGGCGCTGTGATGCGTCCCGTGACGGAAAGCCACAAGATCAGCCGCGCAAAGCTGGCCTACATCATTGATGCTACCGCCGCTCCCGTGTGCATGATCGCTCCCGTATCCTCTTGGGCGGCTGCCGTTTCCGGCTATGTCCAGAGCGACACCGTCAACGGTATCGAGATGTTCATCAAGCAAATCCCCTACAACTATTATTGCCTGCTGACCCTAGTGATGATCGTTGTGATCTCCATCCTGAATCTGGACTACGGCCCCATGCTGACCCATGAGTACAACGCCCAGGTAAAGAATGACCTGTTCACCACCCCCGAGCGTCCCTTCGAAGGCGCTGACACCTATGAAGAAGGCGAGAAGAAGGGTTCCGTTCTGGATCTGATTCTCCCTGTTGTTGTTCTGATCGTCATGTGCGTCATCGGCATGATCTATACCGGCGGTTATTTTGACGGCGGCGTAACCTTTATCGATGCTTTCGCAAACTGCGACGCTTTCACCGGCTTGCCTCTGGGCGGCATGGTGGCACTGGTGTTCACCTTTGTGTACTTCTGGCTGCGCGGTTCCATTGACTTCATGAAGTCCATGGATTCCGTTCCCAACGGTTTCATTCAGATGATCGCTCCCATTTTGATCCTGACCTTCGCCTGGACACTGGGCGGCGGCATGACCCGTAACGGCCTGGGCTCCGCTGAGTTCGTACAGGCGGCTATGTCCAATGTGGGCAATCTGCAGAAGTTCCTGCCGGCTATCATCTTTATCATTGCCTGCCTCATCGGTTTTGCCACCGGTACCTCCTGGGGTACCATCGGTATCATGGCTCCTATCGTTGTTACCGTGTTCGACTATGCTGTGGTTCCTGAGCTGTGCGTCATCGGCCTGGCTGCTTCCTGCGCCGGCGGTGTCTGCGGCGACCACTGCTCCCCCATTTCCGATACCACCATCATGGCCTCGGCCGGCGCTCACTGTTTCCACTTGAACCATGTGAATACGCAGTTGCCTTACGCCATTACGGTTGTGTGTGTATCCTTCATTTCCTTCATCCTGGCAGGTCTCCTGCAGCAGGTTTGGCTGTGCCTCGCCATTGCGGTTGTCCTGATGGTTCTCACTTTGATCGTCATCAAGAAAATCGTTTCCAAGAAGCATGCAGGTATGTTTGCTGAGATGGCGGAAGCTGACAAGATCCTCTACGCCAACAAGTAATTAACCATATTACTAC
>JAAXZS010000154.1 GCA_012719745.1 Clostridiales bacterium
AGTAATAATAGTTAAATAAGTGACAGATAAACGCTCCTGTTGAAACGCACAAAACGAAAGAAATAATTTGTGCATAATGACACACAATAGCAAAAACAAAGCAAAATAAATGGATTTATGAGCTAAAATAACCAAAATTATAGTTGATTTTCCAAAAAAGCTATGCTACACTAAAAGCGAAAAGAAGAATATATATTACTAATATGCACTTTGAAAAATGAAATAAATGTCGGAAAGCTTTAGTAATATTATTAGGAAAAAGAGACTTGTGCGGCGGCTGCAAGGACCGAAAAAACAAATGGAGCCCCGGACGGACCGTCACAAGCTGATAACTGGAAGGGATAGAAATTGAGATGGCTAAAATTTATTTAATCCGACACTGTGAGTCGGAGGGGAACGCCTGCCGGAGAACCCAGGCTCATGTGGACGCACTCATTACAGTAAAAGGCTACGAGCAAAACGAAATGTTGCGCCGTCGGTTTAAGGGAATACATATTGATGCAATTTATTCCAGCGATTCTCACCGCTCTGTTATGACGGTGGAACCGATTGCCAGAGAAAGAGATCTTCCGGTTCATGTGCGAATTTCCCTGCGGGAAGTGACAACCGGGATCTGGGAGGACATGGCATGGGGAAATATCGCCAAAGAGTATCCGGAAGATAACCGCACCTGGAATGAAACTCCCTGGGCTATCACAACACCGGGCGCGTCCAGTTATCAGCAGGTATCGGATCGCCTCGTGTTTGGACTGCGGCGCATTGCAAACGAGGTTGGGGAAAACGGAACGGCACTGGTGGCATCCCACTCCTGCAGCATTAAGGCTGCGCTTTGCACAATATTGGGAAAGCCTATGACGGAAGTGAAGGAAATGGGACACGGCGACAATACCTCTGTCAGCCTGCTTAATATTGACACAGCAGGCCGCATTACCGTACAATTTATGAATGATGCGTCTCACCTGCCGGAGCGGTTGCAGAGAGCATGGCGCGGGGTTGCGGGCGATGAAATCAACATGGCGGTTTATCCCTGCCGCCTTCCGGAACAGGCAAATGACCTGCTGCGTTTGGCTGGGGAGGACGCCGCGCAGCGCGGCGAGGCCTTTGCGGCGGAAGATTACCTGAAAACAGCGGAGGCTCTTTTGCGGGAGCATCCGGGGTACATTGCCTTCTCCTATCTGAAAGGAGAGCTGTGCGGATATGTCCGTCTGGGAACAGATGAAAACCTGCCCTGCGACTGCGGCGTGATGGAACGGATTTATCTGATACCGTCGTTGCAGAACAAGGGGTTTGGGGAACAGCTCTTCGGCTATGCGGCGCATGAGCTGCGCTATGCCGATAAAAGTGTTCTGGCTATGCGGAAGGATGGCTCTCCGGAAGAAAAGCGTGTGATGGAACGCTTTGTTTTCTCCAATATGAATGGACATCCGACCTATGCATCCATCTATTTGTACTGTCCGCCCTGCCCTTATCCGATTCTGGCCTGAGAAGAAAAGATGAAACGGGTTTATATTTCAGCATTTTGCGTCAATTTCAGAGATTATGCAATGCTGGAAAAAATAATACGGAATTTGGATAATGCGGGCGCCGAATTGGGGACGAGTTGGAACTATCCGGAGTTTGACGCGCTGCTGGATGCGCAGCGAAGCCGCTTTAGGGGGATTCCGATTACACTGCATGCGCCCTTTACGGAAGTTTGCTGCTCGTGCGAAAGCGCGGAGCATCGGGATATGGAACAGCGGTTTTGCCGCGCGATGCGCTGGTACCGGGATTTTAAGGCGTCCTCTATTGTGATGCACACGCATGAAAGAACGGTGACGCCTGAAAAAAAGCTCCTTTTTCAGGAATACGCTATGGCGTCGATTGACATGACTGCCCGGATGGCGAGAGAAGCGGGTGTCCGCCTTACGGTGGAAAATGTAGGATATGCCGCAAAGGGCAACGTTTTGTTCGATCAAAACGAATTTATTGAGCTTTTTAGCCATTTACCACCGGATGTTGGAGCGTTGATTGACGTGGGGCACGCCATGGCGAACGGCTGGGACATTCCAACCGTGATAAAAAGCCTGGGCGAGCGCATAAAGGCGTTCCACCTACACAATACGGACGGCATTCATGACCTGCACCGGCCGATTTTTGAAGGGGGGTTGTGCTATTCACCTGAACAGATGGAAAACCTGCTGTACTGCATACGGGATAACAGCCCCCGGGCGGCATTGATTCTTGAGTATGCGCCGGGCGAGCATATCAATACGGAGTTGTTTCAAAACGATTTGAAAAGGATCAGAATGATTTTAAAATAAGACGACGGCCTTAGAGGCCGGGAAAGGAAGAAAATGTCCAGACAAAAAGAACTGCCCCTGACAAAGCGGAAGAGGGCACGTGCGCTCCCCTACCTGCTCATCGCACCTGCTATGGCGCTGTTTGTCATGTTTACCTTCTACCCCTTTATACGAACGATCCTCCTGTCATTTGCGCTGACAAATAAGAGCGGCAACTTCACCAAATGGGTGGGTGTGGACAACTGGGTGCGCATCCTGACAAAAAATTCATTTTGGAGTGTTGTGGGAATTACGCTGAAAATGGCGGCGGTAAACCTGATCTGCACCATGCTGGTGGCAATGGTTTTTGCCCTGCTGGCCACCAAAAAGGTGAAGTTTTCCAAAGCCTATCAGACGATGTACGCTCTGCCGATGGCCATTGCATCATCCCCTGCGGCGGCTATCTTCCTTTTTATCTACCGCCAGAAAAATGGCTTGCTCAACAATATTCTGGGTACCAATATTTCATGGCTGACGGAAAAACCAACGGCAATCTGGGCGGTGTGCGCCATGACGATCTGGATGCACATCGGTGTCAGCTTCATCTTTTTGCTGGTAGGCTTCCGCAATGTGCCGGAGGACCTGCTGGAAAGTGCCTGGCTGGACGGCGCAGGCCCTATGCAGCGAATTCGCCACATTATTCTGCCTATGGCGTCGCCTCAGATCTTTTTCGTGGTGTTTATGAATATCGCGAGCTCTTTCAAAACATTTGCTCAAATTAAGCTATTGACACAGGGCGGCCCGGCCAACAGCACCAAGACGCTGATTTATTACATATATGAAAATGCTATTATTAACGGGCGCTTTGAAACGGCCTGCGTACAGGCGATTTTCCTGTTTCTGCTGATCTTCCTCTTTACCAGGATTCAATTCGCACTTGAAAACAAGGTGGTGCATTATCAATGATGACGGCAAGACAAAAAAAGAAGGTAAAGTCTGGAACCTCCTTTGCTGTAAAGGTTATTCTGGGTATAATCTTTATTTCACCGTTAATTGTGGGCCTTGCGTTTTCAGTGCAGAGCGAGGCGGCACTTGTTACATACCCACTGAAGCTGATTACGGAAAACCCAACGATTCAAAACTATTTGGAGATTTTTGCAAAGGTACCGCTGCTGGCGTATTTAAAGAACTCTGTCATTGTGTGCTTTTTTGCCATTCTTGGTCAAATCGTTTTCTCCAGTCTGGCGGCCTATGCCTTTGTCTACTTTGAATTCCCTTTTAAAAGACAGCTATTCAGCCTGGTGCTGATTACCATGATGATTCCTGGCGAAGTAGTGGTCATCACTAACTATGTAACGATTCAGAATATGGGGCTGATTAACAGCTATCTTGCGCTTATCCTTCCGTCCCTCGTTTCCGGAACGTCTATTTTCTTGATGAGACAGTATTATCTGACGCTGCCTAGAGACTTTAAAGAGGCGGCCACACAGGATGGGTGCGGCGACATGGGATACCTTTTCCGCATTGCCACACCGCTGTCTATTCCTACAATTTCCAGCCTGGCGGTTTATCTGTTTGTTCAGATTTACAACCAGTTTTTCTGGCCACTGTTGGTTACCAATAAGGATACCATGCGTACCATTCAGATCGGGATTTCCTTCTTGACCACGTCGGATATTATCAGCTACGGACAGATACTGGCCGGTGCTGTGGTGGCAATTGTGCCCTCTGTTATTATCTATATTTTCGGACAGGACTATATCATCAAGGGCATGACGGCAGGCGGCGTCAAGGGATAATCTGTTTTAATTCGTTGTAAAAAGCGCGACGCTTTTTATAAAATTTAAAGGAAAAAGGAGAAAATGGCATGAAAAAAATTCTTGCATTAGCCCTCGCACTGGTTTTGGCTCTCGGCCTCACGGCATGCGGAAAATCCGCTGATAAGACGGGCGGCGACACCAACACTGACAGCACCGAACCGGTAAATGTTGTTCTATGGACTTATTACGGAGATACGAATATCGGGTATCTGCAGAAGATTGCCGATGATTTCAATGCCAGCCAGAGCAAGTACACGGTCAGCATTGAATTCCAGGGCACTCAGGCTGAAATGAATGCTAAGATCCAGTCTACGGCGGCAAGCGAGCTGCCCGCCATGTTTAACGGCGCGGTTGAGAACGTGGCTATGTACGCGAATGCGGACTACTGCGCGCCGCTGCAGTCTTATATTGATGCGGACAAGGACGGCTGGGCGCAGCTCGACGGCACATGGGATTCCATCCGTGCGGCCTACTGCGACAACAAGGGCAATCAGGTTGGTTATCCCTGTGGCTACAGCTACGGCGGTATCTTCTATAACGAGGACCTGCTGACAAAGGCTGGCATTAATGCTGCTGATATTCAGAGCTTTGACGATCTGTATGCCGCCTGCGAAAAGCTGGTTGGCGGCGGCTATTGCACCTATGGCGTTGGCTTCCATCCTGATGGATTTTACTTCAACGCTGCCCTGGGCCGTGAAGGCATCCAGGCCTATGATAACGGAAATGGCTACACGGGCGACATTACCAAGTGCTTGTATGTGGACGATAAAACCGTCAATAACGCTCTGACCACCATGCTCACTGATTACCAGAAGCTGTATGCAAACAATCTTGCCATCGCTTTTGGCTCTGATTATCAGGGCGAGATTATTCCTCAGTTTGCTTCCGGCGACTGCGCGTTGTTCCTGGGCGTTGTGTCCATGACCACCAAGATTCTTAAATCCGTGGACGGAGCCTTCAAGGTGGGCATTGTGCCTATGGTTTCCGCAACTGAAAACGGCAAGCGTACCGGCGAGCCTGCTGGTGGTACGGGTACATATATCTGCAACAACGGCAACGAAGCACAGATGCAGGGTGCGTACGAGTTCATCAAGTGGATGAGCACCGGCGACCAGGCAGCCTTCTTCTCCACCAGCACCGGCTATCTGGCTCCTAACAAAGAGGCCTATGACAGCACGTCTTATCAGAAGTATGTCAGCGATACCTTCCCGGCGATCTCTACTGTGTATGACAGCTTGGCCAAGTCTGATGACTCTGCCAATAACCCTTACATTCCCATTTCCAATGAGATGAAGGCAGCCAACCTGCTGGCTATTCAGACGGTAACCGGCGATCCTACTGCTAATGTACAGGACGCTATCAAAACGGCCTGTGAATCGATTCAGGAAGCAATCGACCTCTATAACGCTGCGAATAAGTAACCTGATTCACTTGAGAGGGGGCGGAGCAATGCGCTCTGCCCCTCCTCCTTTTGGCTGAGGGGCTGTTGCGGGTGCTCAAGAAGCGTGATAGTATAAAATGCAGCGGTAGGCATCTTTCAAAACAAAGGGGAAGAAGCTGCCCAAATGACCTGAAAGCGGGGAAAACCTATGCGCTATGTCTTGAAACGACTGTTCGGAGAAGAACTGACGAATCTACTGCTTTTAAATCTGCTAACGGCGGCCTTCTGCCTGCCGGTTATTACGGCGGGTCCTGCTGTGCTGGCTCTGAACGGTACCTTGATTAAAATCGTGGATAATCGCTGCGACCTGAATCGCATCAAAGAATTCTGGGGACTTTTTAAAAAGAAATTTTTGCCCGGGGTTTTGATGGAACTGATTGTGGCTGCTTACGCGGGCCTTCTAATTTGGTGCGCCTCGCTGGTGCGAATACTGGAGCGTGGCGGCAAAATTCTTTTGATACTCATTATGCTGGCGGGACTGCTGGCAGCTGTGATGAGCGTATGCCTGAGCAAAATTTTAGCCTGCGTCCAAGGAAGGTTCGGAGAAAACTTCTGGAACGCTGTCTGTATGGCCTTGGGCTGCCTGCCCAGGGCGCTTTTGGCGGCGGCTTTTGTGTATGGACTGGGCTATGCGGCGGTGCTGCTATATCCAATCTCTATATTGCTCTATGCGATCGCTATGCTTTCGGTGATGGCGACTCTGTCACTTTCTGCGCTCTGGCCGCCACTGCAGGAATTGGTGCTGGATCCGAGAAGCGATGGCGACGCACGCTGACCACGTTTACAAAAGAAATAAATTAGTAATATTAAAATCATTAATGTAAAAACGGAAATATTATAATTTTAACAAAAATTAAAATTATTGGAATTATAGGTTGATTATTTTGAATATATGTATTATTATATGAATAATACAGCACAAACTAAATAAAATATTAGTAATAAAGTGAAGTGAATATCAGTGAAAACGGTCTATGTTTTGTCAATTGACCAGAGCACCCAAGGCACAAAGGCAATACTTTTGGATGGGCAGGGACGGTTTCTCCTGCGGTGCGATGTGCCCCATCGCCAGCTGATTCACGAGCGAGGCTGGGTAGGCCATGATGCAACTGAAATTGCCGGAAATATCTTCCTTGTGGCAAAAGAAGTGATTGAACGAAGCGGTGTTGAACCCGAGCGGATTGCGGCGGTGGCCGTGGCCAACCAGCGGGAAAGTGTAGCGGTGTGGGACAGAGCATCCAGTGAACCGGTCTGCGAGTCCATCGTATGGCAATGTAACCGGGCCGCTGATCTGTGCAGGGCTTTGTCAGACCCCTGTACAGAAAAAATGGTACGGGAAAAAACCGGCCTGCGGATGTCACCTTTTTTTTCAGCGTCAAAGCTGGCATGGATTTTACAGAATGTCCCGGGCACAAGGGAGAAGGCCCGCCGAGGGGAACTGTGTATAGGCACAATGGATACATGGACGATCTGGAATCTCACCGGAAAAAGAATTCATAAAACAGATGCGTCAAATGCAAGCCGCACGCAGTTATTTAATATCCGCACCCAGCAATGGGATGAGGATTTGTGCCGCCTTTTTGACATTCCAATGAGCTGTCTGCCGGAGGTGGCGGATTCGGATGCCTATTACGGGGAAACAGATTTAGGCGGCTTACTGCCTCATACGGTTCCCATCCACGCAGCCGTGGGCGATTCCCATGGCGTTATGTTCAGCCACGGTAGCATACATTACGGCGATACCATGTGCGGATTTGGGACAGGAAGCTGTGTCATGATGAACACCGGGGGCACGCCCCTGTTTTCAAAGAGCGGCATCAATACCACGGTGGCATGGCGGTGCGGAGGAAAAACAGCCTATGCGCTGGAGGGCGTGGTCAATTATTCGGGTGCCGTGGTGACTTGGCTGAAGGACAATGCACATCTTGCGGAGAATCCGGGACAGACCGAACGGCTGGCGCAACAAGCTAACCCGGCAGATAGGACCTATATGGTACCGGCCTTTACAGGCATTGGAGCGCCTTACTGGAACCCGGAAGCGACAGCGGCCTATCTGGGCATGACCCGCCTTACCGGGCAGGCGGAGCTGGTACGGGCGGCACTTGAAAGCGTAGCTTACCAAATTGCCGATCTGGTTTTTGCCTTTAAGGAAGAGACGGGTACGACGCCGAAGGAGTTCCGCGTTGCAGGCGGTCCAACCCACAATGCGTTCCTGATGCAGTTCCAGAGCGATATAGTGAACTGCCCGGTGGTGATACCGGAACATGAAGAGCTTTCCGGCATCGGAGCGGCTTATTTGGCGGGGATTGCCATGGGACTGTATGATTATGAAACGCTTATGCAGCAGCAGAAGACCACTGTCTTCCATCCCCAGATGGAAGAGCAGTTGCGCTGTGAAAAATTGGCGGGATGGAAGCATGCCCTACAGGTTGCTTTGCAATATTAACATAATTTGAGAGGAAGTACGGACTGTGAAAAAGAGAATTATTGTGCTTTCCGCGGATGCGATGGTCTGCGAGGATGTGGATAAGCTGCGCGGCTTGCCCAACTTCCAGAAATATCTGGCAGGCGGGAGTGAGTACAAAAACGGAATGCGGACTATCTATCCGTCGGTAACATACCCCATTCATGTGAGTATGTCCACCGGCTGTTATGCCGGGAAGCATCAGGTGACCAGCAATTTCAACTTCACTACCGAGAATAAGAACGACAACTGGAAATGGTTCAGCGACGCCATTGCCGTGGAGGATATTTTTACGGCAGCCAAGAAAGCCGGGTACAAGACGGCCGCCATCGCCTGGCCTGTCACCGGCTGCCACCCCAGCATTGATTATCTGATGGATGAATACTGGATGCCGGAGCCGGGCGATACGCTTTGCAGCAGCTTTAAACGGGCCGGCTCCAGCGAGGAAATGCTGCAGATACTGAAAAATAACGCCAAGTATTTGGAAAAAGACTATTACCTGGGCGGCAAAAAGCACTTTATGGTGATCCCGGAGGTGGATGACTTTATTGTGCATGTCAGCTGTGACGTAATCCGGCAGTATCAGCCCGAAGTTACTTTCATCCACACGGGTGCCTTTGACAGCTATCGCCATGCCCATGGCGCATTCAGCTCCTATTTGGACAAGGGTGTGGAGGATCTGGACAAATACATTGGCCTTTTGATGGACGCCTGCCAGGAAGCGGGTGTGGCGGAGGACACCAATCTGTTTTTGGTCAGCGACCACGGACAAAGAGACATTAACCGCGCCATTAACCTCAATGTAAAGCTGGCGGACGCAGGACTTATTGAGCTGGATAAGGACGGCAAAGTGACGGACTGGCAGGCCTACTGCTTCTCCAACGCCATGTCGGCGCTGGTATATGTCAAGGATCCTGCTAATGCTGCGCTGAAAGGAAAGGTGTATCGGGTACTGCGGGATCTGCAAAGCGAGGGTGTGTTCGGCATCGGGCGTATCTACACGGCCAAGGAAGCGCGCGAGGAGGAGCAGCTCTACGGTGACTTTACCTTTGTCATTGAAAGCGATGGCTATACCTCCTTTGGCGACAGTGCCGTTCGTCCGCTGGTTCAGAACTTTGATGCCTCCGATTACCGGTTCGGCCGGGCGACCCACGGCTATATGCCGGACTACGGCCCCCAGCCTGTTTTTGTGGCCAAAGGCCCTGATATTCGTGAGGGCGTGACGCTGCAGCGGGGTAGAGTTGTGGATGAAGCACCGACTTATGCAAAACTTCTGGGCGTAAAGCTGCCTAAAGCGGACGGCAAAGCCATTGAGGAAATATTGAAGTAAACAGCCCTTCCAATTTGACAGGGAAGCGATCTGAGAAAAATCGAATTGATTTAGGAGGCAAAAGCAATGAGCCAATTTCCGACCAAAGAAAAAGCTCTCGGCATGTACAAAAAGATGTATGAGATCCGGCAATATGAAGAGAGCATTTACTATCTGTTCCTGGAGGGCATTATGCCGGGAACCATCCATCAGAGCACCGGCGAGGAAGCCAGCGCCGTTGGTATGCTGTATGATCTGAGTAAGGACGACTGGATGGCATCTACGCACCGACCGGCCGGTCATGATATCGCAAAAGGAATTCCCGTAAAGGCCATGATGTGCGAAATGTTCGGCAAAGCGGAAGGCTGCTGCGGCGGCAAGGGCGGCGCCATGCATACCGGCGATATTTCCGTGGGCGCCATGGTGGCCAACGCCATCGTGGGAGGCAATCTGCCCATCGCAGCAGGCGTGGGTCTTGCATTTAAAATGCAGAAGAAAAACAACGTGGTGGTCTGCTTCTTCGGCGACGGCGCCAGCAACGAAGGCTCCTATCACGAGACCATGAACGCGGCGGGGCTTTGGAAACTGCCGGTGGTCTATGTATGCGAGAACAATCTGTATTCTGCCAACACCTCCATCTCTCTGACCTGCTGCCAGAAAAACGTGGCGGCCGACCGTGCCGCTGTTTATGGCATTCCCAGTGAAGTGGTGGATGGCAACGATGTGGTGGCCGTCAACGAAGCGGCTACCCGTGCCATTGCCCGCGCCCGGGCCGGCGAAGGCCCCACCATCCTGGAACTGAAGACCTACCGTCATGGCGGTCATTCCCGCAACGATGCCTGCGGTTATCGCGCCAAGGATGAGGAGGATCTATGGATTAACCACAGAGACCCCGTAAAAAATTTCCGCACGAGAATTCTGGAAGAGAAGGTTATCGGGGAAGAAGAACTGCAAAAAATTGAGGCGGATATCGAAAAAGAGATCGCCGACGCGGTGGAATATGCCAAGAACGCGCCGCTGCCGACCAACGAATCTGCACTTGAAAACGTGTTTTGGG
>JAAXZS010000104.1 GCA_012719745.1 Clostridiales bacterium
GATAGAATCTGTTCAGCCCCGACAGCTGCTTAAAAGGACCTTTTAATTACATCTTGGAGATGATGTCCACGATCTCCATGCCGATGCGCTTCTGAGCTTCCACGGTGGCAGCGCCGATATGAGGCGTGCAGGAAACCATGGGATGGCTGTAGAGTGCCTTGTTGGAGGCAGGCTCGTCGGCATAGACATCCAGGCCGGCGGAACGAACCTTGCCGGATTCCAGAGCGGCCAGCAGAGCAGCCTCGTCCACGTTGGTGCCGCGGGAGGTATTGATGACCACCACGCCGTCTTTCATCTTGGCAATACGCTCGGCATTGATGAGAGCGCCGCCGTCCACTGCGGGAGCGTGAACGCTGATGAAGTCGGACTTGGCCAGCAGCTCATCCATCTCCACATAGGGGATGCCCAGCTGTTCTTCGATGCCGGGGATGTGGAAAATATCAAAGGCAATGACATTCATGCCGATAGCCTTGGCCATCACACCCAGCTTCTGGCCGATGCGGCCGTAGCCGACAATACCCAGGGTTTTGCCGCACAGCTCGATGCCCTTGCCATAAGCCTTTTTCTCCCATTTGTCCTCACGCATAGAGTGACCGGCAATGGAGATATAGCGAGAGCAGGAGAACATGTGAGCCATGGCCAGCTCAGCCACGGACTCGGAGGAAGCGCGGGGGGTATTCTTCACGGCAATGCCGGCCGCTTCGGCATACTTGACATCGATGTTGTCCACACCCACGCCACCGCGGATAATCAGCTTCAGGCGGCTGCCCTTGGCCTCGTCAATATGATTGGCGCGAACCTTCGTCTTGGAGCGCACCACGACGACGTCAAAATCACGCAGAGCCTTGCCCAGCTGATCGGGCTCATAGAACTGCTCCACAACCTCGTGACCCATTTCGGTCAGTTTGGCCATGGCGGTCTTGTCCATACCGTCGGTAATCAGAATACGCATAATGAAAAATCTCCTTCTTTTTTTTCAAAACGGCGGCAAACCGCCGATTTTGCTGTTTACTTGTGCTCGGCTTCGAACTTCTTCAAAAAGTCTACCAGAGCGACGACGCCCTCTTCGGGCATGGCGTTGTAGATGGAAGCGCGCAGGCCGCCCACGGATTTGTGACCCTTCAGATTGTCAAAGCCGGCCGCCTTGGAAGCGGCCACCACAGCGGCGTCCATGTCGGCATTGCCGGTGATGAAGGGCACGTTCATCATGCTGCGATCCTGAGGAACAACAGCGCCGGTGAACAGCTTGGAGGAATCCAGAAAATCGTAGAGGACCTTGGCCTTGTGCTCATTGCGCCGCTGCATTTCCTTCAAACCGCCGATGCTCTTGAGATACTTGAACACCTTGCCGCAGCAATAAATGGCCCAGCAGTTGGGCGTGTTGTACATGGAATCGTTGTCGGCATGGGTCTTATACTTGAGGTAAATGGGGGTCTTAGGATCCAGATCATCGCGGATCAAATCCTCCCGGACGATAACGATGGCCATGCCGGCGGGGCCCACGTTCTTCTGCACACCGGCCCAGATCAGACCGTAGTCGGATACGTTGCAGGGGCGGGAGAGGAACATGGAGGACTGGTCGGATACCAGTACATGACCCTTGGTATCAGGCAGCTTGTTCCATGTCACGCCGTGAATGGTTTCATTTTCGCAAATATATACATAATCGGTGTCCGCGGGGATGTCCAGATCGGAGCAGTCGGGCACGTAGGTAAAGTTTTTATCCTTGGAAGAGGCGGCCACAATGACTTCGCCGTATTTTTTCGCCTCGGCAATGGCCTTTTTGGACCAGGCACCGGTTTCAATGTAGACGGCTTTTCCGTTTTTCATCAGATTCATGGGTACCATGGCAAACTGCAGCGTGCCGCCGCCCTGAACGAAAAGCCCCTTGTAGTTGTCGGGAATCCCCATCAGTTCCCGCAGATCGGCCTCCGCCTCATCGGCAATCTGCTGGAAAGCCTTGGAACGGTGGCTCATCTCCATGACGCACATGCCGGAACCCCGGTAGTTCATCATTTCATCGCGGATTTCCTCCAGTACGGGCTCCGGCATCATAGCAGGGCCGGCGGAGAAGTTAAAAGAACGGTTGTATTGCATCTGTTTTTCCTCCTGTTTTTTGTTTTTTACCAAAGAACGAACCCTCAATATCGTAACCAATAGTATACGACATTGCGGCGTGATAATCAACAGGGAAAATAAAAGTTGTTAGCCGGGCAAACAAAATTTTAGCTTTTCAAAAAGTTAGGCAGAATTTTTGTATGATCGGATTATAACGCCGAACGTTGACAGAAATGGCGGAAAATGCTATAAATAGCAGGTGAAAGGCGGGCAGAATGAATGAAGCAATGGATGCAGGCAAAAATAGAACATATAGAGCTGTATGCGGAGGCGCTGGGCAAATGGCTGGCGCTGGGCGGTCTGATCGGTTTGGTAGGCGGCCTGGTGGGCTCCCTGTTTCACATCGGCGTAAATCGTGCCACCATGATACGGGCGGCCCACAGCTGGATCTTATACCTGCTGCCGCTGGGCGGCCTTTTTATTGCGTGGCTCTACCGTGTTACCCGGACGGAAGGGAAGGGCACCAATGATATTATTGAATCGGTACACTTCGGTTCCGAGGTGCCGCTTTTGCTGGTACCGGTGATTTTTATTGCCACGGTGGTGACGCATCTCTTGGGTGGCAGCGCCGGACGCGAGGGCGCCGCGCTGCAAATCGGCGGCGGTATCGGGTATCATGTGGGCAATCTTTTTCACATGGATGACAAAGATCTGCGGATCGCGACTCTCTGCGGTATGAGCGGCGTATTTTCAGCCCTTTTCGGAACGCCCCTGACTGCCACTGTTTTTGCTCTGGAGGTCATCAGTGTGGGCGTCTTGTATTATGTGGGCCTGATTCCCTGCATAACGGCGGCGTTGGTGGGGTATCTTGTGTCACTGCTGCTGGGTGTTCCCCCCACCCGCTTCATGGTGGATATTCCGGCGCTGGATGCCTGGAGCGTGCTGCTGGTGATCATTCTGGCGGCACTTTGCGCCTTTGTCAGCATTTTTTTCTGCCGGTCGCTGCATTGGACGGAAAAGCAGATGGGACGGGTAAACCCCTATCTGCGTGCTGCTTTAGGTGGCGCGCTGCTGATTCTGCTGACGATGCTGGCAGGATCGGGGGACTATAACGGTGCCGGCATGGATGTGATTGCCCGGGCCGCGGAGGAGGGCTCGGCCTACACCTGGGCCTGGCTATTGAAGCTGATTTTTACCGCCGTGACCATCGGCTGCGGTTTCAAGGGCGGTGAGGTGGTACCCTCATTCTTCATAGGCGCCACCTTCGGCTGTGTGGCCGGCGCGTTTCTGGGCCTTCCTGCCGGCTTTGGCGCGGCCATTGGACTGATTGCCGTGTTTTGCGGCGCGGTGAACTGTCCCATAGCTTCCATTTTTTTAAGTGTGGAGCTGTTTGGCTCGATGGGTATGATCTACTTTGCGGTGGCCTGCTGCATCAGCTATGTGCTCTCCGGTTACAGCGGCCTCTACAGCAGCCAGACCATTCTCTATTCCAAGCTGAAAGCCAAATTTATTAACGTGCATACCAAATAACGGCAGCCTCCCGGGTCATACTAAGCGTATGTTTGACACGGGAGGTTTTTATTTTGCTGATTGAACTTGTGAAGGTGGCCGTGACGGCGGTGGTGTCGCTGGCAGTATTGTTCCTGCTCACCAAGCTCATGGGAAACAAGCAGATTTCCCAGCTGAATATTTTTGATTATATCGTGGGGATCTCCATTGGCTCCATTGCCGCCGAAATGGCGACGGAGTTGGAAGAACCGGCGCAGCCCCTTGTAGCCATGGTAATCTATGCGGTGATCGCCACGGCCATCTCCGTCTGGACAGATAAGTCCGTTAAGGCACGGCGGGTGCTGACAGGGAAGCCGCTGATCTTGTTGGATAACGGCAATCTTTACCGGGAAAATCTGAAAAAAGCCCGGATGGATCTGAGTGAATTTCTCATGTTCTGCCGGATGCAGGGGTATTTTGATTTGGGGCAAATACAGACAGCTCTGCTGGAGCATAACGGCAGCGTGAGCATTCTGCCTGTCTCCCTGCAACGCCCCGCCACCCCGGCGGATCTGTCTATCCAGCCCGATCAGGAGCTGCTTCCGATACCGGTCGTCATGGACGGCTGCATTATGCAGGAAAACTTAAAGAAGGCGGGTAAGGACAGCACCTGGCTCATGCACCAGCTGCAAAAGAAAGGTTACCAGGCGCCGGAGGAAATCCTTTTGGCCATGTGCAGCAATAATCAGCTGACCGTTTTTCCCGTATCCACCAAAAAAGAAGCCAGAGATCCCTCTGACGGCTGACCATATGAATTTTCGGCGCATAAAATGAAGCGGTGATGTATATGGGAGGAACGGAACTGGCAGTTAGTATCAATGCTCTGGCGGTGACGCTGGCCAAGTGCCTGACGGAAGAGGAACTGGAGATCACAGCGGCGATGTTTACCCAGATCGGCGACACGCTGGCAACCATCGCCATCCGCCGGGCCGCCTGCAGCGAAAAAGAAGCGCAGCTACTGTAAAAGCAGCTGCGCTTCTTTTTTGCAGTGAGGTGAAATAAAGTGAAACGGATTTCAAGAAAACAGGGATGTTATTGAATGGAAACGTCCTCCACATAAAGCTCCCGGACGGCATTCTCCGTCTTGGCCGTGGGAGCGGGAGTGGTGGGTGCGGCCGATACAACCGGTGTGGCCGTCTTTTCCGGATGATCCCGCTTTTCCAGGAATTTGGGAGCCACCTGAGGAAAGAGGGCCAGAGACAGCACATCTTCCTCGGATTTCGCAATGTCCTTGAACTCTTCTTTGTACTTGGGAAGTTCCGGTTCTAAAAGATCTGCCGGCCGACAGGTGATGACGTCTCCGGGGGCAATGCCCGCCTTGGCGCGTACCTCGGGATTTACCTCGCCGGGCAGCGCGCCGTATTCACCCCGCAGCATAGCCTTGGATTCTTTGGGAAAGGTCTTGTAGCGCTCCCCGGTGATAATGTTCATCACCGCCTGGGTACCCACGATCTGGGAGGAAGGAGTCACCAGCGGAGGGTAGCCGAAGTCCTTGCGGACACGGGGAATTTCCGCCAGTACATCGTAAAATTTATCTTCCTTCCCGGCCTGCTTAAGCTGGGAGATAAGATTGGAGAGCATACCGCCGGGCACCTGATACAAAAGCGTGTTGGTATCCACGCCCAGTACCTTGGAGTCGAGGATGCCGGCGTCTTTGAGGCGCTTTGCCACCTTGCGAAAGTGAGCTGCCGCCTCGGACATTTTGCCAAGATCCAGCCCCGTGTCCCGAACCGTTCCCTTCAGCGTGGCCACCAGCGATTCCGTGGCAGGCTGAGAGGTGCCGTTGGCAAGGGGGGAGAGCGCCGTGTCCACAATGTCCACCCCCGCATAGGCGGCCATGAGGTACACCATGTCTCCGGTGCCGGTGGTGTTGTGGGTATGCAGATGGATGGGGACGGAGACCGTTTCCTTCAATGCCTTTACCAGCGAATAGGCGTCCATGGGCAAAAGCAGATTGGCCATGTCCTTGATACAGATAGTGTCGGCGCCCATCTCCTCCAGCTCCTTGGCCAGCTTCACGAAGTAGGCCTCGTTGTGGATGGGAGAGACGGTATAGGACAGCGTGGCCTCCACCTGCCCACCGTATTTCTTGGTGGATTTGATGGACTGCTCCAGGTTCCGAACATCGTTGAGGGCGTCAAAAATGCGGATGATGTCGATGCCGTTTTCGATGGACTTGCGGCAGAAAGCGTCCACCACATCGTCGGCATAGTGCTGGTAACCCAAAATATTCTGCCCCCGGTAAAGCATTTGCAGCTTGGTGTGAGGCAAATGGCGGCGCAGCACCCGCAGCCGCTCCCAGGGATCTTCATTTAAAAAGCGCAGACAGGCGTCAAAGGTGGCGCCGCCCCAGCACTCCAGTGAGTAGTATCCGATGGAGTCCAGTATCTCCAGCGCCGGCAGCATATCCGCTGTGGTCATGCGCGTGGCCGCCTGGGACTGGTGGGCGTCACGCAAAATGGTGTCTGTCACCAGCAGAGGCTTTTGCGATAAAAATTCCATTGACATAGTGTTCCTCCTATTAACCGAACAGTGCCAGCAGCACACCGGCCGCGATGGCAGAACCGATGACGCCGGCCACATTGGGGCCCATGGCGTGCATCAGCAAAAAGTTACCGGGATCGGCCTTCTGCCCCTCCACCTGGGATACCCGGGCGGCCATGGGAACAGCGGAAACGCCCGCGGAGCCGATGAGGGGATTGATCTTTTCCTTCAGGAACAGATTCATGAACTTGGCCAGGAGCACGCCACCTGCGGTGCCGCAGGCGAAGGCGAAGATGCCTACCGCCATAATGGCCAATGTCCGCACGCTCAGGAAAGTGGCGGCGGTGGCCGTGGCGCCCACGGTAAGGCCCAGGAAGATGGTAACGATGTTCATCAACTCATTTTGCATGGTCTTGCTCAACCGATCCACTACACCGCACTCCCGGGCCAGATTGCCCAGCATCAGGCAGGCGATCAGGGGTGCCGCAGAGGGAACCAGCAGCGCCACAAAGACGGTGACCACGATGGGGAAGTAGATCTTCTCCCGCTTGGACACCTCTCGCAGCGGCCGCATCCGTATCTTCCGCTCCTTTTCCGTGGTGAGAAGACGCATAATAGGAGGCTGGATTACCGGCACCAGTGCAATATAGGAATAGGCGTCGATAGCAATGGGCCCCAGCAGCTCCGGCGCCAGCAGGGAGGCCGTAAAAATGGAGGTGGGGCCGTCCGCACCGCCGATGATGCCGATGGAGGCCGCCTGAGCGGAGGTGAAGAGCCCCGACACATGGCAGAGTACATAGGTGAGGAAAATGCCGATCTGTGCCGCCGCGCCCAACAGCAGAGACTTGGGGTTGGCGATGAGAGGGCCGAAGTCGGTCATGGCTCCCACGCCCAGAAAGATCAGGCAGGGATAAATGCCCAGTTTTACGCCCAGGTACAGATAATCCAGCAGTCCGGCAGTAATGCTGCCGCCCACAGCGGCCTGCAGCTGGGCAATGGCCGCCTGCGTGGCACTGCCCTCGGCAATAATACCGTTGATAAAGTCCTGGGTAACGGCGCCGCCGCCGAAAAGTGCCCACTGCACATGCCCACCTGCAAAAAGCGCCTCATGGTACATGGCGGCGCCCGGCAGATTGGTCAGGAGCATACCTACCGCGATGGTGACCAGCAGCAGCGGCTCATACTTCTTAACAATAGCCAGAAATAAAAGAACAAAGGACAGCAGAATCATAATGAGACATTTCCAGTTGTCCCCGGACACAAACTGCACAAAGCCGGTCTGTGTCAAAAAGTTGTCAATTGCCTGCATAATAAAGCACCCCGCTCTCAGCGGAGGACGCAGAGCAGTGATCCGGTCTCCACGGCAGCACCCTTGGCGGCATCGACGGAAGCCACCACGCCGTCGCAGTCGGCCATGATCTCATTTTCCATCTTCATGGCTTCCAGCACCATCAGTACCTGCCCCTTTTTTACCGTATCGCCCACGGCGATGTTGACGGACAGAATATTGCCGGGCATGGGACTGACCACCTTTGTGC
>JAAXZS010000034.1 GCA_012719745.1 Clostridiales bacterium
AGGCGGATGCGGCTGCCATGCGGGTACTGCTCCCGCAGAAAATTGATCCATTCCTTTTGAAGTTTCATGTTTACATTCCTCCCATTGTCATAGTCGGGCCGGACAGCCCCAGCCCCGCGATGCTGAGCTGCAATCGCGCGTACGCTTCCTGTAGCGGTCGGTATCCACAACATACCCGTAATTCTGCCGGCCACCGCCTCTGATCTCACCGCCGTGGTTATAGCAGTAGGAGGACAGGGCGGAGAAATCCTTCAGTACCGTTTTTCGCAGTGCGTCCACCACCTCTCCCAGCTCCTGCTTGAACTCCGGCGAGTTGAGGCTTTCATCACCGCGGGGGTGCCAGGTGTGCCAAAATTCTTTTCCGCCGTGGCCGAAGTCCATGCGGACATGACCAATGCAGCCCAGCTCCGCATCCTTCTTCGGCGTCATGGCATAAAAAAGACCCGCCTCTGATTCAGAAGCGGGTCGGGGCTTGAATGTTTGATTGTCCGCTGGGTAAGAGATATCATGTTCCTCACAGAACGCCTGAAAGGTCAGGTGCTCGTCAAGGAAATCCAGACTGTTTCCCAGTCGCAGGAAGCCCTCGCCGGGGATGTTGATTTTCTCGTGGGTCAGGACGCAGCCAGCGTGGTTGATCACCACATATGGCTCAATGGTGACCGGCTCGCCCGGATCGTCGTCGCTGCCGCGCAGGTCGTAGCAGTACCAGCCGTCCGGGACGCTGTCAGTCTGAATGCGGGCGCTGGTAAACAGCGCAGGTTTGCCGAACAGCTCAATGTGTTCGTATTCTTCTTTTCTGACATTCATACGCATGGACTTCATCTCCTTTATGTTTTTTATAGCTACACAACATACCGCATTGCGGTGAGAAAAGTTACTGATTCGTTGCCAACGCGGAGCGAAGATAGTATAATTGACTTGACAAGAAAACGGGTAAACACGTGGAGGAAGTAATGTACAACATTGATGTATGCAATTATATCAAAAAAATGAAAATTGATAGACCTGCTGGTCAGATAAAATATATTGCAGACGAGTTTGTCAAAGATGGCTATGGTCAAACTTGCGGTGGTTATCTGGATATCAATGGAAAAGGAAAAACAAATCCAGCCACTATATCACAGGAAGATCATTTCCTCTCATATTATAACTGTGATGGAAGGTCAAAAGGAAACCCTTCCTACCAATACTTGCGATGCCCTCAATTGCTATTGTATATTGCTGAAATAGCAGGTGTGGCAGAAAAGAGCCTTATATCTGCGTGCAAAACAATAAAGAACTATGAGGACGAAAATGAGTTAAAGTATACAAGTAAAAACGGGAACTATTTGTGGGGGAAAAAAGAATTCAGAGAGTTTAAGACTCAGCTATACATAAGCAGTATTACAAAAATTATTAAAAGCGAAAATGATTGGAGCGCAGTGTTGGAACAGGTGGAAAACATGGAACGGAGAACATCAGCAATCAGATGATTCTGGCAAGTATTTGCTGTTGAGGGGTTGAATGGGGTTTGATTCTCCGTGCGGCATTTTGCTCACTACATCTCCATTCCGCTTATGCCTTCGACCGGGTCACCCTGCATCAGCTCGTTCAAACGGAGCGTGCCCTGATAGGCCACATAGCCCCGATCAGTGAATTGTCCCTGCTCGTTTTCCACGTGCTCCTTGCCGTATTTGGCGAAGTCAATGTACCCGGCGAGATTTTCATCGTACTCATAATGACCGGAATCCATGATCATGTACTTGCCGTATTCCTCCGGCGTACGTACCTTGGGAACGTAGTCGAACTGCTCCAATTCTTTCGCCAGATTGGTGATCTGGCCGGCCTGTTCCGGCTTCGTGAACAGAATGACCGCGCCCAGCTTCTCACGCTCGGCCTGATTCAGCGGCTGGATGGCACGGCACATCTCATTGAGATCGGTCAGGCTTTCGTTCTCAAAATCCAGCGCTGCGTCAACTTCTTCCGGAAGCTCGCTTTCCAGAAAGCGCAGGCACAGGTCGCCGTAGTTGTTGATGCCGACGCGAAGCATGGTGCGCTCGATCTGCGTCTGGGATACAGGCAAGTAGAGATAGGCAGCAGGGCTGTCAGGAGGCGCATATCGTGAACTCATCTCCACCTCCATCAGGCAGTCCTCATAGCGGTACTGCGGAAAACTGTGGCCGTCATAGAGCTGCGACATTTCAAAACCGTTGTCATAAACCACGCCGTAGGGGGTGACCCGCCCGACCTCGCCGTCGAGCAATGCCAGCGCTACCGAGCGGAAGTCCCTGCCCTGCATTTCCTCCATGGACGCCCCGCCGCCCAGCGTCAGGTAGTGCCTGCGCCCAAGAGATTCCAGATTGTTAAAGTCCGTGACCACAGTGACCTCCTGACAGCAGAAGGTCAGGTTGATGAACTCGTCCACGCCTTGGAGATCCAGCCGGGACGCCATACCCTGAAACTCTGTTTTCTCATAATCGTCGAAGCTGTCCAGCCGCTTGGCGAGGTAATCCAGTTCGTCGAGGTTTACATTGGTTCTTTCCAGTTGTTTCAGTACCGAAAAACCGCCGCTGACTTCATCAATGCGGCAGTCGCGCCTGACCGCATCACCGATCTCCAGCGGTCCCAACAGCGCAATGGTGTTGTCGTATTCCGCTCTCGGAATCGGGAAGGGCACTGTGACCACACCGGATTCCGGGTGATGCTGATTTGACAGTACTGCTTGAAATTGCATATCGTGTCCTCCTTATATTCTCATTTCAAAGTCCATTTTTGCCACCGATATAGTAGAGACGATCACTGCTGTTTAGACGGGTGATGGAATCGATTTTTTGCATATCTGTGCGAAGGCAGCTCTCATCACGATTCCAGCAGATAAAGCCATGCCGGGGATAGGGACAGCTTTTACATCGCTCGAACAAAGTACAAACGGGACGTTCCTCCCGCATAGGCGGATTTTCCGGTGCAGACAGGGGCTGACGCCTGCGTCGGTTATATACATGCTCCACTGTGATTTCCTTCCTGAATGCAAAAAAGCACCGGAGTCTTCAGATGTGAAAACTTCGGCGCTTTTTATGCTAATTTATTTTACATAGTTGGCTCTGTGAATGCAGATTCCTCCTGCGGCTGTGCTTGTGCAATCCGCTGCTGCAAATCAGGCACGAGATTTGTGATTTGCTCCTGTATTTTGCCAAGGCATTTTTCCCGGTCATAGGTGAGATTATAAGGATGATTCAGCGTATCCTGAACGCATCGATATATTTCCGTGAGGTGCTCCGGTGAGAAGAGCTGTTGCTCCCAAACAAGGCCGCTGCGCACGGCAAAGTCCTTCTTCGCCGCTGCGTAATGGTTCGACATATAATGTCCCTGGGATACGCCGGTCCGCTCATAGTCCCAATCCCATGTCACGAACTGAACGCCAAGACGGCTGGAATGACCGGCAAGGACAACACCGTTGAAATCGGCCAGCAGCTTGTACGTCTCGTCCAGCCCCTGCGCCTTGAGAAGCGGAGCCGCATCCATGAGCTTCATATACTCCGACACAGTTTCCGCAGGCTGGGTTACTTCGTGCAAATCATCTTCGCGCTCCACGCTTCCGATATCCGCGTCCCGGTATCTGACGCTGCCTGTTTCGCTGATCCGGCAGAGGGGAAGCC
>JAAXZS010000157.1 GCA_012719745.1 Clostridiales bacterium
AAAAACTTTTTATACTTAAGAATCCAGGTAATTGACTTAACCCCGATTTCTCAAGTTTCCACACGATTTCTCATGTGTTCGTCTGGTGCTTTTAGTTCGTTCATTGTTTAATTTACAAGGTACACGTCCCATCAGCGGAACGGATTTATTGTACTGCTAAATCGCTTGAATGTCAAGGCTTTTTTTAATTTTCTTTTGGAGGAAAATCTTCCGTCTTGGCGTCGCTTTCAGACAGCTAAGTTAGAATACCAAAGCCGCGTCCAAATGTCAACACTTTTTTCTGTAATTTTGAAATTTATTTTAAGACAAGCCGCCGCGGTCATGATATAATAGGAAATACCTATGATGCAGGAGGTAACATCCGTGCAAATCAAAAGCATGAACGCTACATTTGGCAGACTTCATCAGCAAACGCTGACACTGCAGCCCGGGTTAAATGTGATCTATGCCCCTAACGAAAGCGGGAAGTCCACCTGGGCCGCCTTTTTGCGCAATATGTTATATGGTATGTCCACCAAAAGTCGGGGGATTTTGGCGGATAAAAACCGTTTCGCTCCCTGGGACGGTTCTCCCATGCAGGGGCGCATGGAACTTCTGGTGGGAGATACCTCTTATACTATAACCCGCGCAACCGCCCGCACCGCCGCACCCATGGGGGATTTTCGCTGTGTCTACACGGGTACGGCGACCCCTGTTCCCGGTATAACCGCTCAAAATCTGGGCGACACTGTTTTAGGTATCCCCCGTGAGGTTTTCGAGCGCAGCGCCTTTATCCGGCAGTCCGGACTTAGCGTAGATCAAGACCCCGAATTGGAGCGCCGCATTGCGGCGCTTATTTCCACCGGCGATGAAGATACTTCTTTCAGCGAAGCCTATGACCGTCTTAAAAAGCAGCTGAACGCCCGGCGGCACAACAAGTCCGGGCAAATTCCCCAGCTGGAACAGAAGATCCAGTCGTTTGAGAGGCAGATCTCCGCGCTGCGGGAGTTTTACGGTCAGCGGGATGAGTGGGAGGCTTGCCTTGCCGCGGAGCAGACGCGCCGTCTGATGATTACAGAGCAGCTTTCTCAATGGGAACGTCAGGAAAAGTATGCGGCGGCAAGGGCTTATGCCGCCGCCAAAGCACAGGCGGAACGCCTGCGGGATGAAGCCAACGTGCTTTTAACGGCATCTCAGCGGGACAATCTGCCCTCGCCCGAAATTTTGGAGCAATATGCCGGGCAGATTCAGGCGCTTTCCTCTGCCGCCACCACGCTGGAAAATGCCCGGCAGGAGGCTCTGCATGATACGACAGCTGCTGAAAAAGCCGCGGTCGCCTATAAAGCCAGCCCCCTCTACCCCCAGTCAATAGAGCAGCTGCAGTCGCAAATGAATCAAGATATACCAAAAGTCACCTTTTCACTTTCCTTTTTCCTTTTGTCGCTGTTCTGTGCCGGCGCCGCAGCCGCGCTGAGTTATCTGGCCGTTCATCAGCCAATCTGGTCGGTGATCATCTTTGTTATTGTGCTGGGCGGTATGCAGATTTTTCGCAGCATCTCAGATAAGCGGAAGAGTGGGAAGCTGGCTGCCGGCAGACAGGCGGAGCGTGACAGCCTATCCCGCGAGATGGAGCGGTACGGCGCCCTGATGCAGGCCTCCCAAGAGGCCGCCCACCGGGCTGGGCAATCTCAGGCAATGGTTTCCGGACTGGAACGCTCCTATTTGACCGCACTCCAGTCTCTGCTTGAAAAAATACGACATTTTCAGCCCACTGTTTTAGATCTGTCAGGTGCGCAGATTGCCACGACGGAGGCCAAACGGCGTGCTGCCGCACTGGTGAAGGCTCAACTTCTCGCCTCCGAGGCGGAATATCGCCTGCAAACCCTTCCGCAAGTTTTGGATAATGCTGTAACACCTGTGGAACCGCCCGCTGTCAGTCGGGAACAGCTGCAGCGGGAGCTGACAGAGACGGACGACAGCATCGGTTTGCTGCAAAGGCAGTTGGACACCCTGACCGGTCAGCTTCGTTCTCTGGGAGAGCTTTCCGAAGCGGAGAGCCAGCTGCAGCGCTGCCGGGAGGAATTATCCCAGTTGGAATCAGAATACAGCGCCGTCAGCACCGCTATGGAGGCCTTGGATGCAGCCAATCTGACACTGCAAAACCGATTCTCCCCCGCTGTGGGTAAAAAGGCTGCTGCTATCTTTTCGACTCTGACCGCCGGGCGCTATACGTCCGTGCTTCTAAACCGTGATTTTTCCGCTGCCGCCGAAGCCGCCGCCGATCCCATCAGCCGCGACAGCCAGCTGCTCAGTCAGGGAGCCTGCGACCAACTGTATTTTGCGGTACGGATGGCCATTTGCGATCTGGTTTTGCCGGAGGACGCCCGCGTTCCTCTGATTTTGGATGACGCGCTGACCAATTTTGACGACATAAGGCTCCGTGCGGCTCTTGACTGGCTGTGCGGCGAGGCGGAAAAACGCCAGATCCTGCTTTTCACCTGTCAGAAACGGGAGGGTGATTATCTGGGCAGCCGTGCCTCTCTTATCACTCTTTAAGCGAAAAATACTTTTCCGTGCTGGACAGTTTGTTCCTTTCGTGCTATATCTATGATTAGAAAGCATAGTCCATTTGAATACAAAGAAGGAGAATCAGTAATGAGCGAATGTACCCATGATTGCAGCAGCTGCAGCGAATCCTGCGGCGAGCGCCAGGAAAGTCCCTTTCAGATAAAGCCTTTGCACGCAGGGGCCCGGGTAGGCAAGGTCTACGGCGTGGTGTCCGGCAAAGGCGGCGTGGGAAAATCCATGGTAACCAGCCAGCTGGCCGTTTCCATGCGGCGTAAGGGCTTTAACGTAGCCGTTCTGGATGCGGATATTACCGGCCCCTCCATTCCCAAGACCTTCGGCATTCACGAGCGGGCCGCCGGCACAGAGGACGCCATCATTCCCGTCAGCACCCGCACCGGCATTCAGCTGATGTCGGTGAACCTGCTGCTGGAAAACGAAACCGATCCGGTGATCTGGCGCGGCCCCGTCATCGGCGGTGTGGTGCAGCAGTTCTGGGCCGATGTGCTGTGGGAGGATGTGGACTATATGTTCGTGGATATGCCCCCCGGCACGGGCGATGTGGCGCTGAACGTATTCCAGACTCTGCCCGTGGACGGCGTGATCATCGTGGCCTCCCCACAGGAGCTTGTCTCCATGGTGGTGGAAAAGGCGGTGAAGATGGCGCAGATGATGAACATTCCCATCGTGGGCCTGGTGGAAAATATGAGTTACGTCCAGTGCCCCGACTGCGGCAAGAAGATCTATCTCTTCGGCGAAGGAAAAACCGAGGAGGCCGCCGCACGGTACGGCCTTCCCCTGCTGGCCAAAATGCCTATCGACCCCAGCCTCGCCAAACTGGTGGATGAGGGTGCCATCGAGAATTTCGAGGGCGACTGGCTTTCCGGTGTGGTGGACGCCGTCACAAAGTAAAGCATGTAGAAAAAGTCCCGGATTCTCGGTGAGAATCCGGGACTTTTTATTGTATGATTACGCTTTCTTTTTGCCCAGATAGGCTTCCTTAATGGATTCATCCGCCAGCAGCGCCGCCCCGGTGCCGGATTTGGAAATGTGGCCTGTTTCCAGTACATAGGCAAAATCCGCCGTTTTCAGCGCCATATTGGCGTTTTGTTCGATCAGGAGTACGGTAACCCCTTGCTGATGGATGGTGCGGATAATGGAGAAAATATCCTGTACCACCAACGGTGCAAGCCCCAGAGAGGGCTCATCCATCATCAGCAGCTTCGGGCGGCTCATCAGTGCCCGGCCTACGGCCAGCATTTGCTGCTCGCCGCCGGAAAGGGTGCCGGCCTGCTGCCAGTTGCGCTCCTCCAGACGGGGAAAGAGGGAGTACACCCACTGAATGTCTTTTTCGATGTCCGCTTTTTCCTTGCGAAGATAGCTGCCGATGCGCAGATTCTCCAGCACAGTCAGATCGGGGAATACACGGCGTCCCTCCGGCACAAGGGCAATGCCCTGCTCCAGAATTTTGTTGGGAGCAAGACCGATCAGTTCTTTATCATTATAGGTAACAGATCCGCTTTCGGCCTTGACAAGGCCGGAAATTGTCCGCAGCATGGTGGACTTTCCCGCGCCGTTGGCGCCGATCAGGGTGACGATCTGGCCATCTGGCACTTCCACGTCAATACCGCGCAGCGCCTTAATGCCGCCGTAGGACACATGCAGGTCTTTAATCTTCAGCATCGTCTGCCACCCCCAGATATGCGCCAATAACGCGCTCGTTGTTTTGAATTTCAGCAGGAACGCCACTGGCAATCAGCTTGCCGAAGTCCAGTACGTAAATGCGATCCGAGATGTCCATCACCAGATCCATATGGTGCTCGATCAGCAACACCGTCATGTGAAACTTTGACCGGATCTCGCCGATAAACTCCGTCAGTTCAATTGTCTCCTGGGGATTCATGCCGGCCGCCGGCTCATCCAGCAGCAGCAGCTTCGGTTCCGTTGCCAGTGCGCGGGCAATTTCCAGACGGCGCTGCTTACCGTAGGGCAGACTGGTGGAGAGATCGTCTTTTACATCCTCCAGACCCACGATCCGCAACAGATCCAATGTTTCCTCCCGCTGTTTCTCCTCCTCCCTCTTATTCAGGCGGAAAGTAGCGGAGAACAGATTGCTGCTGCGGCGCATATGCTTGGCCATCAGCACGTTGTCCATTACCGTCTGGGACTTCCACAAGCGGATATTCTGAAATGTACGGGCCATGCCCATCTGCGTAATTTTATCGGGCGTGGGCTCCTTTACACTGGTATATTCACCCAAGTGTTCGCCCTGATACAGTTTTTTCATCTTGCCGTGGGGGAAATTTTCCACAATGCAAGCCCCGTTGAAGTAAACACGGCCGTTGGTGGGCGCATAAACGCCGGTGATAACGTTGAATGCCGTGGTTTTGCCGGCGCCGTTGGGGCCAATCAGGGAAACAATCTCTCCCTCATTGACCTCCAGATTCAGATTATCTACGGCCACCACACCGCCAAACTGCATGGTGGCATTTTCCACCTTCAATACGTTTTCACTCATTTGGCCTGCACCCCCTTGCCGGATTTCTTTTTGGAGAACAGTCTTTTAAAAAAGCTGTAAATACCGTCCCAGTTGAATTCCCGCTCGCCCATAATTCCCTTGCGGAAAAGCAGGACAACCACCATCAGTATGACGGAAAAAACCACCATACGGAAGCCGGTTTTCAGCAACGGCACCTTGAAAGAGCCGATAAACATGGGCTGATCCAGGAAGCGCAGCCACCATTCTCGGGAGGCAATTACCAGCAGTGCGGAAATAACACTGCCGGTCACACTGCCCATACCTCCGATTACTACGATCAGCAAAATGAAGTAGGTCACAGCAATGGTAAAGGTGGTGGAGGAGATAGCGCCCATATACATAGCCATCAGCGCACCGCCGATGGCAGCGAAGAAGGAGCTGATGACAAAGGACATCTGCTTGTGTTGGGAAAGATTGATGCCCATGGCCTCTGCCGCAATCTCATCATCACGGATAGCCTTAAAAGCCCGGCCATAGGTGCTGTTGATCAGCAGAACAATTATTGCAATACAGAGAATGACCACCGCAAAAATACCATAATAGGAGGAAAATCCCGGGATCATGGTAAGGCCCAACGAACCGTTGGTCACCCGGTTTAAGGGGGAGCTGGCGGTAACAATACGCACTACTTCCGCAAATCCGAGGGTGGCAATGGCCAGATAGTCGCTCTTAAGCCGTAGAACCGGCAGCCCGATAAGAAAAGCAAACAACGCTGCTACCAGGCCCGCCACCAGCAGTGCCACCGGGATGGGAAGCTCCAACTTCTCCAGCCAGCCGGCCACGCCGTATAGGTAGTAAACGCCGGCTCGGGATTCCACGGGAATGGTCAAAATGGCATAGGTGTAGGCACCCAGCGTCATAAAGCCCGCCTGTCCCAAAGAGAAGAGGCCCGTAAAGCCATTGCACAGGTTCATGGACACAGCCAGCAGCGCGTAAATGGCCCCCAGCTGCAAAACCGTACGTAGCATAGATGTAGAGGAGGTAAACTGTCCGACGCAGACGATCACCACAGCCAAAAGCACCAGCGCCGCTGCGGTACAAATATTTTTTGTCTTCTTTTGCAGCATCACTTACACCTTCTCCTTAATCTTCTCGCCGAACAGTCCGGTGGGGAGGCAAAGTAGCACCACAATCAGAATAATGAACGTAAAGGCGTCGCTGAATTCAGAAAAGGCGCTGGCTTTGATAAATGTCTCAGACAGGCCGATTAAAAAGCCGCCCACCAATGCACCGGGAATGGATCCGATGCCGCCGAACACCGCCGCGACAAAGCATTTCAGTCCCGGGAGAGATCCGGCCAGCGGATAGACGGAGGAGCGGGGAATGAAATAAAGCACGGAGCCAATGGCTGCCAGCGCGCAACCGATAGCAAAGGTAAAGCTAATTACGCTGTTGATCTTAATGCCCATGAGCTGTGCTGTCTCAAAGTCCCGGGACACGGCACGCATGGCCATGCCCACCTTGGTCTTTTTGACCAGCATTACAAGGCCGATCACCAGCAATATGGTAAGGATCGGAGTCACAAA
Source organism: Clostridiales bacterium (assembly GCA_012719745.1). GTDB lineage: Bacteria > Bacillota > Clostridia > Oscillospirales > Oscillospiraceae > Vescimonas. The sequence continues at coordinate 6,610 of JAAXZS010000157.1, forward strand.
GGTAACCAGCGTGGTGGAAATTTCCCCGACCTGAACGCTCTTGCTTAAAAAGCCGATGGTAGGATAGGATTTGGGCTGTGCGGAAAAGAGGTAAGTGGCAAAGTTCTGCAGAAAATAGGATACGCCGATAGCCGAAATCATAACCGACATTCTGGGTGCGGTACGCAGCGGCTTGTAGGCCACTTTCTCGATGCAGACACCCAGCAGTACCGTCGCCACAATGACAATAACAATGGATATGTACCAAGGAATCATCATATCTGTCATGCAGATAATCATGAAATAACCGGCCATCATAAAAATATCGCCGTGGGCAAAGTTAATCAGGCGCAGTATGCCGTACACCATGGTATAACCGATGGCGATCAGCGCGTAAATACTGCCAATAGAAATGCCGGTAAGGCAGTTTTGCAAAAATGCATCCATGGGTTCTCCCCCGTTTCATCAGGATGTTCTTTATTTAAGTATCAGATAGAAATTGAACATAAAGCAAATCGGCGAGCGTGTGTTTCCACTCGCCGATTTGCTTTACAATGTGTGCCGTGTTTACTTGGCGGCGGTAAATGTGCCGTCAGCAGACTGGAAGCCCATCAGCTTCATATTGCCATCCACAAAGGACTCGATAAAGGCAACATCCTTCTTGGCATCGCCGTTTTCGTCAAAGGTAATGAGGCCTGTAACACCGTTAAAGCTCAGCTTGGTCAGCGCATCCTTGACAGCCTCGCCGGTAACATCGCCGTTAAGGGTCTTGATAGCTTCGATCAAAGCCATGTAGGAGTCGTAGCCCAGGGCGGAAACGGAAGCGATCACGTCCGTATTGCCGTTGAGCTTCAGATTCTCACTGTCGCTCTTCAGATAAGCGGTAAAGCCGGAAACAAAATCCGCAGCAGCCTTGTCGTCGGCGGAGAAGAAGGTAGAGTAGAACACGTTGTTGGCACTTTCATTGCCGGCATTCTGCATGATGGTGGCGTTCTGCCAGGTATCACCGGCCATAATGGGGCAGTCAATGCCCAGGGCACGAGCCTGCTTGATAATCAGGCCTGCCGTTGTAATGGAAGAGGGGATAAACAGCACATCCGGATTGGCCGCCTTAGCGGAGGTCAGAATGGCGTTAAAGTCTGTTTCATTGGTATTGTAGGTGCCTTCATAGACCACCTTGCCGCCCAGCTTCTCGTAGGGGGTCTTGAAGAATCCACCCAGACCCGTGGAGTAGTCATCACCGTTCTGGGTAATAATGGCCGCATTCTTGCATTCCTTGGTGGTATATGCAAAGTTGGCCATGACTTCGCCCTGATAGGGATCCAGGAAGCATACGCGGAAATAATAGGGCTTGTTCAGTGTTACCTGCGGATTGGTGCAGGAGCAGCCCACAGCAGGAACCTTGGCGCTTTCGAAGGTGGGGCCGGCGGCAATAGCGCAGCCGGAACCGTATGTACCGATGACGCCGACAACGCCCTGGCTGACCAGAGACTGTGCAGCTGTAACGGCAGCGGTCTTATCCGACTGGTTATCCACTTCTACCAGTTTGACAGTATATTCCTTGTCGCCCACTTTCACGGTAGGTGCTACAGTGTTGGCATAGCGGGCGCCCAAAACTTCCTGCATGCCACCGGCGCCGTTTTCACCGGTGTTGGGTTCAAATACGCCGATTTTAATGACATTCTCGGAGCTTTCGCTGCCGCCGCTGCTGCCGGAGCTGCCGCAAGCGACCAG
>JAAXZS010000165.1 GCA_012719745.1 Clostridiales bacterium
ATACTATTATATATAATTTCAATAATTTCGCCCCGGCGAAACGACAGAGGGAAGTATGGAAGTAAAAAAACAGGAAGAAAAAAAACGCGACTACGCGGTCTTGGTAGGCTTAAACTGCCCCATTTTGCGCCAGGATAACGCCGACGGGAAAAGCATGGAAGAACTTGCCGCATTGGTGGAGACCGCCGGTGGAGAGGCGGTGGGATCCATTTTGCAGAACCGGGACAAGCCCGATGCCCACTCCTTTATCGGAGAGGGCAAGGTGGAGGAAGTCAAAGCCATGGTACAGGCAGAAAATGCCACCATGGTGATCTTCGACAACGACCTTTCTCCCTCCCAGATTCGTGTTCTGACGGAGATGACCGGCGTGCAGGTGCTGGATCGCAGCGGCCTGATTCTGGACATTTTTGCCCAGCGTGCCCGCACAAAGGAGGGGCGGCTCCAGGTGGAGCTGGCTCAGTATCAGTATCTGCTGCCCCGTTTGGTGGGCATGTGGACCCATCTGGAGCGGCAGGCCGGCACCAGCGGCAAAGGCCCTATCGGCAGCAAGGGCCCCGGCGAGACACAGCTGGAAACGGACCGCCGCCACATCCACCGGAAAATTGACAAGCTGAAAGAGGAACTGGACAATGTCCGTCGGGTGCGGGGTACCCAGCGGGAGCGGCGTATGAAAAATGAGATTCCCGTGGTGGCCATTGTGGGCTACACCAACGCGGGCAAATCCACCCTTTTAAACGCGCTTACAGGCGCGGATATTCCCGCCAACAACCGCCTTTTTGATACACTGGACACCACCACCCGCCTTTTGACGGTCAGCGACACGCTGGATGTGGTGATCTCCGATACGGTGGGCTTTATTCGCAAGCTGCCCCACCAGCTGGTGGAGGCCTTCAAGGCCACGTTGGAGGAGTTGGAGTATGCCGACATGCTGCTTCATGTGATCGACGTGTCCAATCCAGACTGGCAGGAGCAGGAAAAAATTGTGGAAAATCTGATCCATGAACTGAAAGCCGACCAAATCCCCTGTCTCAATGTGTATAACAAGTCGGATCTGGCCTACGGGACGGAGTATCCCCACGGGGAGACCGACATTGCCATCTCCGCCAAAACCGGAGAGGGACTCGACCGCCTTGTGGCCGCCATCGACCGCCAGCTGGACAAGGGAACCCGTCGTGTCACCATCCATCTGCCTTACGACAAGGCCGGGGCACTGGATATGCTCTATCAGGATGCCAAGGTGGAAACGGTCGAGTACGGCACCACCATTGATATAACGGCGGTGTGCGTGCCCCGGATTCTGGGACTGATGAAGGACTATATTGAGGGCTGGCAGGAGCCCAAAGAGGACTGGGAGTCATGAGCGATTTCCTGGTGCCCTTTGGGAAGGCGGAGAGCGAATTCACGGAAAAACGCTCCCAGTTTATCAGCCATCTCTGGCCGGTTACTACCGAGGAGGAGGCCCAGAGCCGTATCCGGGAAATGAAGGCCCGGTATCACGACGCCCGCCACAACTGCTGGTGCTACCAACTGAAAAACGGCGGCGTACAGCGTTATTCCGACGACAGGGAGCCCCAGGGAACGGCGGGTCAGCCTATGCTGAACGTCTTTGCCCGGGAGGAGGTCTTTGATGTTTGCTGCGTGGTGACCCGGTATTTCGGCGGTATTCTGCTGGGAGCCGGCGGCCTGACCCGGGCCTACGCCAGAGGGGCCAAGGATGCCCTCAATGCCGCGGGCACGGCGCGGATGCTGCTGTGGCAGAGTGTCCGGCTTCCCAGCACCTATCCGCTTTTGGAGCGTGTTAAAGGAGAGGTGGCAGCCGCCGGCGGCGAGATCACGGATATACAGTACGGCGCGGCCATTGACATTTGTGCGCTGCTGCCTTTTGAAAACGTGCCCGCTTTTGCAGCTCGTCTTACGGAGCTTTCGGCGGGCAGTCTTACCGTGGAGCGGTTGGAGCAGCGGTTTTGCCCCGGCCCCCGGCTGGCGGCAAAATAAAATCCCTCTTCACAGTGCGCTGTGTCCGGGGTATAATAGGGAAAAATGCGAAAAGGGGAGACGGCATGTTTTATTCCCTGCAAGGCGGCGTCCGGCCGGTGGATATAGCGGATTGGGACGGGCAGACGCTGACGGCGGGCTGCATTACGCCGGAAGAATGGAAAGAATTAGGCGCATCCATGGGCTTTTCGGCCTCGGCTGTGCAGCAGTACGAAGAGGAGACCCACCATTTTCATACCCGGGTGGAAAATTACGAGACATACTCTATTGCTTCTTTCCATCTGCCGGAGAGCCGGGATGGCAAGGACCACGAGCGCAATCTGGCGCTGTATCTGCGGGAGAATCTCTTTGTACTGGTGGAACCGGGGGGAAAAGGCGTCAACCTGCATCCCCATTTTGAGGGAATCCTGCGGCGTGTGCCTATAAACAACGCCAATATGGAGCGGCTGCTCCACGCCATCTTCAACGAACTGCTGGACCGATGCGACGCGGCCCTTGAAACGTTGGAGCAGCAGATTGAAGCCCTCAGCGACATGGTGATGAGCGAAACAACGGAAAAGAAATTTACCCAGAAGCTGATGCGGGTTAAGCGGCAGCTTTTGAAGCGCCATACCTTTTGCGACACGGTAATTGAGCTGGAGGAAAAGCTGCAGACCAGCGAAAACGGCATTCTGCCCACAGAAGGTGACCTGCGTTTTCTGCGTTTTTTGGCGGAGCGCGCCACCCGGCAGCTGCACGACATTGATACACTGCGGGAGGAAGCCGCTCAGATTTGGGAGGCGTATCAGTCCATGACCGACCTGCGGCTCAACGGCATTATGAAGGTATTTACGGTGGTGTCCGCCATCTTCCTGCCCTTGACACTGATTACCGGCTGGTACGGCATGAATTTTACCGGCATGTCGGAGCTTGACTGGCAGTATGGCTATCCGGCGGTAGCGATTCTGTGTGTCGTGGTGGTACTGGTTTGTATCTGGATCTTCAAAAAGAAGCATTGGATGTAAAAAAAGAGGCTGTTGCATTGCAACAGCCTCTTTTTTTGATGCCTGTAAATGGATGAATTAGTAGTTGGTAGCGTGAAGCTCAAAGTAGCTCTGGGGATGATTGCAGACGGGGCATACCTCGGGAGCCTTGGCACCCACCACGATATGACCGCAGTTGCGGCATTCCCAGACCTTGACCTCGCTCTTTTCAAAGACCTGGGCTGTTTCCACGTTCTTCAGCAGAGCGCGGTATCTCTCCTCATGGGTCTTTTCGATGGCGGCCACACCCCGGAACTTTTCAGCCAGTTCATGGAAGCCCTCTTTGTCGGCGGTCTCGGCGAAGCCGGCATACATGTCGGTCCACTCATAGTTCTCACCGGCGGCGGCGGCGCCCAGATTGGCGGCGGTATCGCCGATGCCGTTCAATTCCTTGAACCACAGCTTGGCGTGTTCCTTTTCGTTTTCGGCGGTTTTCAGAAACAGAGCGGCAATCTGCTCAAAGCCCTGCTTCTTGGCGGTGCTGGCAAAATAGGTGTACTTATTGCGTGCCTCGGACTCGCCGGAGAAGGCGGCCTTCAGGTTCAGCTCTGTCTGGGTTCCGGCGTACTTGCCTGCCTTCACAGCATTGCCCTCCAGCTTGACAAGTTTATCGCCCTTGGCGTGGCACTTGGGGCAAACGGGTTCTTCGCCGTCCTTCACCTCAAAGATCAGGCCGCATACGGTGCATTTATACTGAGTTGTCATAATAAATTCCTCCATTCCTTAATTTGGTAATCATTTAATTGTTAGCAGATTATAACATAGGAGCTTGTCGAATGCAAGCATCAAATTACATCTATAAAAGCTTTCCCCAAACGGATAAAATTAGCCGTCCGGCGACGGCGTGGGAAGCAAAATATCGGCGCGAGCCTCCTTACAAAAGTGTAAGGTTGGTGGCGGGAAATGTAAGGCACCGTTAAGGAATCAGCGTGGGATCCGTGCTATACTATTAAATAGTAAGGGATAACGTCCCGGCGCCGTGCCGTTAAAAGGCATTCTTCTCTGCTTTTCACACCTTATCATGCAAACCTTAAGAAAATCTTATAAATTTGGCTGATTGTTTCTTAATGTGCAAATCCTTATGCTATAAGTATAAGCAAGGGAGAGCCATAAAACATTTATGAAAGAAAAAAGAGAACTGACGGAAAAACAAAAAAAGAGGATTGCTGCTGCTTCACTGATCCTGTTTGCCGTACTGACGGTACTGATCTGCTGGTTTGTGGGCCGGCCCATGCTGCGCTTCATGTCCGAGCCGGAGCATTTTCGCCTCTGGGTGGATCAGCACGGATTGTGGGGTCGGGCGGCCTATGTGGGGATGATGCTGCTGCAGGTATTTGTGGCCGTCATTCCCGGCGAGCCGCTGGAGATTGGCGGCGGGTACACCTTCGGCGCGGTGGAGGGCACACTTTTGTGTATGCTGGGTGCGTCACTTGGCAGCTTCCTGGTATTTGCTTTCGTGCGGCGGTTCGGTATGCGGGCGGTGGAGATTTTTTTCCCAAAAGAGAAGATACAGTCTCTCCGTTTTTTGCAGAGCTCCCGGAAGAGGGATGTCCTGTTCTTTTTTATCTTCATGATACCGGGAACACCTAAGGATCTGCTGTGCTACTTCGCGGGCCTTACCGATATGAAGCTCACCACTTGGTTCCTGATATGCACGGTGGGCCGCATTCCTTCCATTGTCACCTCAACTGTAGGAGGCGATGCGTTGGGAGGCAAGAATTACTGGTTCGCCATTATTGTGTTCGCAGTTACCGTCGCCGTCAGCGTGACGGGGTTGCTCATCTATCAAATAATTTGTAAAAGGCAGGAGAAACATGGAAATCATTCAAATACTGAAACTGATTAGCATTATTTTATCGGCACTGTTGAGCATCTGTTACCTTTATCAGTTTGTTTATCTGTTTGTGCCATTTTTCAAAAAGCAAAAGCCCCACAAGGAAGCAAAGCCTCACCGCTTTGCCGTGTTGGTTGCCGCCCGGAATGAAGAGGCGGTGCTGCCCTATCTGCTTGATAGCATTGCCGCCCAGGACTATCCGGCCGAGCTGGTGGATACCTATGTAGTGGCCGACAACTGCACCGACCGCACGGCGGAAGAAGCGACCGCCCATGGCGCCCATGTCTACGAACGGTTCAACCGTGTGCAGGTAGGAAAGGGTTATGCGCTGAATTATCTGCTGGGACAGCTCAAGGAAGAGGGTCGTCTTGATACATATGACGCCTTTCTGGTCTTTGACGCAGATAATTTGCTCAAAGTCGACTATATTACCGAGATGAACAAGACCCTCTCCGACGGCTTTGAGGCCTTCTGCGGCTACCGCAACTCCAAGAACTATGCGGACAACTGGATCTCCTCCGGCTATGCGCTGTGGTTTCTCCACGACTCCGTCCATCTCAACCAGTCCCGTATGCTGGTGGGCACCACCTGTGCCGTCAGCGGCACCGGCTTCGGCTTTACCCGGGGTATGCTGGAACGGTGCGGCGGCTGGAACTTCTTCACCCTGACCGAGGATATTGAATTCGATACCTGGTGCGCCACCCACGGTGTCCGCATCGGCTACTGCCCGGACGCCATGCTCTATGATGAGCAGCCCACCGATCTGGGCGTTTCCTGGCGGCAGCGTACCCGCTGGGTGCAAGGCGGCATTCAGGTGTCTCTGCGCTATGCAGGTGCCCTGCTTCGAGGCCTTTTCAAGGGGGGACGGGTCAGCTATGCCAGCTTTGAAACCGCCACGCTGTCCCTGTGGGGCTACGGTACCTCCGCTCTTATTATGGGGCTTGCCATGATTACCACCTTCCTCTCCGGCGAGTGGCCCGGCGTTCTGGTGGCAATGGGTATGGCAGTGCTGGGCATGTATGCCTCCATGTTCTTCATCGGCCTTTTGACCACCGTCACCGAATGGGAAAAGATTAACGCCACCCCGAAACAGAAGATCGGATATCTCTTTACCTTCCCCTTCTTCATGATGACCTTTGTGCCCATTGCCATCACGGCTATTTTCCGCAAGGCTCAGTGGGTGCCTATCACCCATACGGTGGCCGTCTCCGTCAGCCAGGTGACCTCTGCCCAATAAAAATTTCCCCTTGACATTTAACCGTGTTACTTGTATGATACAGTTATAAACTGTACTACACGAGTAACACGGTTTTGCTTTATAGAGAAACAGGAGTCGTTATGCTTTCATTTGACGCTTTTACCATGGAGGACGGGAGTCCCATTTATATGCAGATTCTCCGGTATATCAAACAGGGGATCGCCGCCGGCACCATCCGGGACGGAGAGGAAATGCCCTCCCGCCGGGTGCTGTCGGCCTGCCTGGGGGTGAACCCGGCCACGGTGCAAAAGGCCTACCGTCTGCTGGAGGAGGAGGGGATCGTCTCCTCCCGTACCGGGGCCAAAAGCTGCGTCTGCGCAGACGAGGAGCAGATTAAGACCATCCGCTGCCATCTCTTTGAAGAGGAGACCCTTGGGGCGGTGACGGCCATGAAGAACCTGGGTATGAGCCGTGAGGAGGCGCTGTCACTGGTGGCGCATTTGTGGGAGGAGGAGAAAAGGTGAAAAAGCATGGTTCGGTACTGATGCTTTGGGCAGGCAGCACCTTCTATAAGGTGCTGGGGGTGCTGGCCCTCATGATGGCGGCGGAGATTGGTTATTTCTTTGCCGCCCGGTCAAAGTCGTACAGCTATTTTGACGAGTTGAGTGGCTCTGTGCTCCCGCTTCTTTTTCTGGCGGCGTTTCTGGGAATCAGTGCCCTGCTGACGCTTACCGGCGCTTTTGGCAGCAAAAGCCGCTATACCATGGCGCGGCTTCGTATTGGCGAGGACACGGCAGTGATCTGGCAGGCTGTGTATATGAGCGCCTGCTATCTCTTGCTTTGGATGGTGTAGACCGGTGTGATATTGCTGCTGTGGTATATTTATCGGCAGGCGCCCGACAGCAGGCTCAGCGACCAGGGTTTATTTTTTTCCTTCTATGACAACAGCTTTGCCCATAGCCTGCTGCCGCTGTCGGAGGGCAGCCGGTTACTGCGAAATGTAACGATGTGCCTGTGTCTTGGCACATCGGGCGCCTGCTTTGCCTATGGCCTGCGGCGGGGGAAGTGGAGCATTCCATTTTTACTCCTGTTGGCGGCTGCCGGTGTGCTGTTCTCCCGCCCCACGGGTCAACTGGAGCTGGATATTTTGCTTTTCATCGGCTTTATTGCGATAACGGTTGTGGCGGCCTATCAGGTGTGGGGGGGGGACGGCTGTGAAGCTGGACAACTGTGTGCCGGCAGGCATTCCGGCTTCAAGTGTCCGCAGCTGGGTGCTGCTGGGCGGCGGGGGTATTCCGCTTTTGTTCAGCCTCGACTTTATCCGCCAGTATTTTGACGCCTATGACCGCTTGTTTGCATCCGGTCAATACCGAAAGATCCTGTTGGACGGAGCGGTGATGACCCCCTTTGCCAGTCTGTTATCCACACCGCCGCTGCTGGGTCTGCTGTGCGCCGCGCTGGTGATGACGGGCTTGCTGGTGTATTACATTCTCTATCACTATCAGGGCAGCAAAAGCATCTATCTTATGCGCCGCCTGCCCCAAAGAGGGGAGCTGCTGCGCCGGTGCGTAAGCGTGCCGCTGCTGGGCCTTTTGACGGCGGTGCTTGTCACTTTTTTGCTGGTGGTGCTGTGCTATGCCTTGTACATGTGGGTGACGCCCCCGGAGTGTATTCTGCCCGGACAGTGGCAGCGAATCTGGAACGGAGGGATTTTTCGATGATTGAGTTGAGCCATCTCACAAAAGCCTATGGAGATAAAAAGGCGCTGGATGATGTGAGCCTTTCTTTCGCCCCCGGCGAGATCGTAGGTCTCTTCGGGGAAAACGGCGCGGGCAAGACCACGCTGCTCCACTGTATGCTGGGCTATCGCCGCTGCGGAGGAAGCATCACGCTGGACGGTGCGCCCATCACCCGGCAGAACATCGCCCGCCTTTCCTTCGCCACCTGCGAGCACTCCTTCTTTCCCCAGCTGACGCCTGAGGGGCACCGGGAATTCTACTAGGCTCATTTTCCCACCTGGCGGGATAAGCGCTTTACAGGACTGATGGATTTTTTTGAGCTGCCCATGAAAAAATCCCTTCGCAGCTTTTCCACCGGGCAGAAAAACCAGTTTGAGGTGATTTTGTCCCTCTGCCAGGGGGCGGACTACATTTTGATGGACGAACCCTTTGCGGGCAACGACGTTTTCAACCGGGAGGACTTTTACAAGGTGCTGCTGGGCATTCTGGAGCCAACGGAGACGGTGGTGCTGGCCACCCACCTGTTGGAAGAGGTGGAGCATTTCATTAGCCGGGCGGTGCTGCTGCGGCAGGGGAAAATTGTGGGGGACACCTCCGCTCTTACTCTCTCAGAAAATGGCCGGAGTCTTATGGACTATGTGAAGGAGACTTATCACTATCGACCCGACCGGGTGATCCGGGCCCTTGACGACCTGACGGAAGGGGAGGAGGAGCTATGAAAAAAAGCGCGTGGCTTGCCGGCATTTTGCTCCTTGCCTCCATTGCCGTTTTTTGCGTGGGATATAAAACGATCTATGCCCTCCGCGACCATGTGGACATCGGGGAGACCACTCTAATGGGGGATAAATCGGCGGCGGCCGGATTGCAGGCGACGGCTAAATTGATGGGCGGGAATCATCTGATCTGGGACGCGGACTTTCCGGTGGATCAAAAAACGGCGGTGCGATCGGATTTCCACTTCTCCCAAAGAGGGGAGAGTCAGTTTTCTTCGGGTGATACCCACTATGATATGAGCCTGATCGTGCGAGGTGCCGCGAAAGAATATAACTGGAATCAGTTGACGGAGGAGGAAAAACAATATGGCTTCAACCGGCTGATCGAGGCGGTGACGGAGCGGACGCCGGCAGGGGAAACACACACGGAAACAGAGGCTCTCTCCGACTATTTCACCTTTTATCCACTGTCCTTCAGTCTGATGCTGCCGGGAGAAACGGCAACCCGCTTTTATAGCGGAGAGTCCTATGCCAACGACCCGGGCACATGGGAGTCGGTGGGGCGTCCTTTGAATGAAAAGCTCAACAGCTATTTTAAAATTCCGGTGGCGGGAGAACAGATGAGGGTAGTGGTCACCAAAGACCAGAATGGTACGGTGACGCGCCTGGAATCCTGGCAGGTAATCGAGCCGGCGCAAAGATTGGAATCCGGCATCTGGACCGAAAGCGTGGTGACCGATACTGCCTGCTATTTTGTGGTGGGCACCACGGTCAACGGCTACGCCTACGATACCTCTTGCATCGAAGGTGGCTATGGGGTCTATGTGCTGCCCTATGGAGAGGACACGGTGGATGCCGGGGGACTGGCAAATTTTTACCCGGTGGATGCGGAAAAGGCCAAAATTCTGGACATCAGCCAGACGGAGGACAAGGAAAAGCTGCTGCTCTACACCGAGGAGACGGGGCAGCTTATGCTCACCGTGCTTGATACCCGCACCGGCACGGCGGAGCAGAAGCTGCTGCTGTGCGAAACAGCAGGTTTTGGCAGTATTACCACCTATGCCGCCGCGGATTTCATCACCGTCATTCAAAGCGATGGTACCTTTGCCCTTTTGACGATAGACGAAACCGGGCGCATGACAAGGGCGTTTACGGGCAATTTCAAAAGTCTTGACCCCAGCAGCGGTAACATGGCTGTTTTAAATGGGTATACAGACATGGGCTACGATCAAAATCTGACCATGGCCTATGAGAAAGGGCGTCTGGCCGTGATGGACAGTCCCTCCGGCGTGGATTTTTATGTGGCCGTCTACGACAAAACGGGAATTCTCTATCTGGGCCGGTATATCTGTTCCGTGGCCACACCTCCTTCTTTCAATGCCTTTTCCCTCTCCTGGACGGATGAGGGCAATAAAACCGCAACATGACAAAAATGCAAGGGAGAACAGACGAAAAATCATTTACAATTGTCGAAAAAAGGAGTTTAATAGAATAAAAAGGGAACTTTTGTCGACGGAGGCCCGTCTAAAGAAAAAAAGAGAAAGCGGGGAAGAGAAGCCATGTTCAAAGCAAGAAAATGTATGTCCTGGGTGCAACTTCTGCTGGGGATTGCCGGTACGGTGCTGGCGGTTTTGGCGCTGCTCCATCAGGTAAGCTGGGTCTACAGCATTGTCCTGCTGGGCAGTACGGCTGTGCTGGCCATGCTCTGCCTGCTCTATGATTTTTACCGCTTCCGCCGGGGTGAAGATCCCTATCGGGATTTGAAAAAAGAGTGATCTGCCGGGTCTGTACGCCCGGGCCGAAAACAGAATAGATACAGGAAACCGCCGAGATTTTCTCGCGGCGGTTTCCTGCATTTTTCTGCCTTTGTTGCAATAATGACTTGCATCATCGGTATTTTTATGTTACCGAATAGACATTACACTCCGGAAAAATAGGAGCAAGATGTAAATTTTTTTTACAAGTTCTAAACGAAGTGCAGATAAAGCGGACAGATTTGCGCTTTTCTTACATTTAACGGCTATAATGGAAAAAACAAGTGAGTACCGCAAAACGCTTAACAACAAGAATATAGAGAATGCCGAAAGGGGCAGACAGCGAAACGAAGAGGGCTGTGTGCACTTTTTTTGTTTACAGCGGATCAAACGGCGCGTTAGGAGGTATAAATCTGTGAGATGCATAGCAATTGACGATGATCCTGTTTCCCTGAGGATAGCAGAGGAACTGCTGCGTACCATTCCGGATATTTCCACTGTACGTGGCTTTTTGGCGCCTATGGAAGCGCTGGCCTATGCAAGGGAGCATGAACTTGATATAGCTTTTCTGGACATATCCATGGAAGAAATGAACGGAATTGAACTGGCTCGGCGTCTGAAGGAAGAAGATCCGCGTATTGCCATCGTATTCATTACAGGGTACCCGGAATATGCGCTGGACGCCTTTGGCATCCATGCATCGGGATATATCGTAAAGCCTCTTACCCGGGAGAGCCTGGTCAAAGAGGTGGAGAATATCATTTTCAGTGTACCCACGCGGAAAAGTGGGCGGATTCAAGCTGTGACCTTTGGCACCTTTGAACTGTATGTCAAGGGCAGCGCGGTGCGTTTTTCCAACAAAAAGGCAAAGGAATTTCTGGCCCCCTATTGACCGCCGGGGGGCGGCGGTTACCAGCGAACAGGCCATTGCGGTTTTGTGGGAGGATCGTCCCAATGATGCCCGGGCCAACAGCCTTTTTCGCATGATGCTCTCTTCCCTGCGCAAGACACTCGTC
>JAAXZS010000061.1 GCA_012719745.1 Clostridiales bacterium
GAGGTGCATCATGCAGATTGAAGGCTTAAGCTGGTTTCCCGGCCATATGACAAAAACCAAACGGATGGTGGCGGCGGAGATCAAAAATATGGACGCTGTGTGCGAGATTCTGGATGCCCGCATTCCCATTGCCAGCCGCAATCCGGACATTGACGAGCTGACGGCGGGAAAGCCCCGCCTGGTGGTTTTAAACCGGGTGGATCAGGCAGACCCGACCCAGACAAAGGCATGGAGCGCCTATTTCCGGGGGAAAGGCTATGCCGTTTTGGAGGCCAATGCCAAGGGCGGTGCGGGCACCGCCCAGTTTGCCGCCGCCGTGAGGGAGCTTTTGAAGGAAAAGCTGGCCGCCTACGCCGCCAAGGGGCAGGTGGGCCGTGTGGTGCGGGTCATGGTGCTGGGCATTCCCAACGTGGGCAAATCCACCTTTATCAATAAGGTGGCCGGCCGGAAGACCGCCCGGGCGGAAGATCGTCCCGGCGTCACCCGCAGCAAGCAGTGGGTGCCGGTGGACGCCACGTTGGAACTGCTGGATACCCCCGGCATTCTCTGGCCCAAGTTTGATGATACAAAAGTGGGCCTGCATCTGGCCTTCACCGGCGCCATCCGGGACGATGTCATGGACATTGAGGATCTGGCCAGCCGCCTGATGGATTATCTGGGCGCCCATTACGCTGATACCGTGGCAGAGCGGTATAAAATTGAGGTCGAGCCGGGGGAGAACGGCTATGAGCTGCTGCAAAAGGCGGGGCGAAAGCGAGGCTTTCTTATGCGGGGCGCCGAGGTGGACACCGAGCGCATGGCCCGCATTCTGCTGGACGAGTTCCGCGCTGGCAAGCTGGGTCGCTTTACACTGGAGACGCCGGAGGATATAAAGTGATGGAACATGGTCTGAATCACCCTTGGCGTATTGAAAAAAGCTATTTTCAGCAAGGGGTGTCCCTACTCTGCGGTGTAGATGAAGCGGGAGCCGGCCCTCTGGCGGGGCCTGTGTACGCCGCGGCGGTGATACTGCCGCCCTACTGCGAGATTGAGGGACTTAACGACTCAAAAAAGCTGACAGAAAAGAAGCGGGAGTTGCTTTTTGATGAGATCATTGGCAAGGCGACTGCCTATGCCGTGGCCACCTCCAGTGAGGCGGAAATTGACGAGATTAATATATTGAATGCCCGTATGCTGGCCATGGACAGAGCCATTGCCGCCCTGCCGCTAACGCCGGAGCTGGCGCTCATCGATGGCAACCGCAGCGTCGGCATTCACTGTCCCAACGTGACGGTGGTTGGGGGCGACGGAAAAAGCGCCAGCATCGCCGCGGCCTCTATTTTGGCCAAGGTGAGCCGTGACCGCTATGTGACGGAGGTGCTGGATAAAGAATATCCCCAGTATCAGTTTGCCAGGCACAAGGGGTATGGCACCAAGCTTCACTATGCCATGCTGGATCAGTTTGGCCCCTGTCCCGCCCACCGGAAAACCTTCTTGAAAAAATGGGAGGCAAAGCGGTGAGCCGGGTCGAGGGCGTCTGGGGAGAAGCACAGACCGCCAACTATCTACGCGCGCATGGCTACACGCTGCTGGCTCACAGTTACCACTGCCGCTTCGGAGAAATAGATCTGATTGCCCGTAAAGGAAATCTCCTTTGCATAGTCGAGGTAAAGCTGCGTACCAACCTTTCCTGCGGCCTGCCCCGGGATTATGTAACGGCCGGCAAGCAAGAAAAGCTACGCAAGACAGCCGCCTGCTATCTTGCCGCCCATGAACTGGACTGCCCGGTGCGTTTTGATGTGGCCGAGGTCTATACAGACACGGATCATACCGATATCCGCATAGAATATCTGGAAAATGCTTTTTGATGGGTGGGACATACATATGGAACCGATTCCTTATTTTGACGCGCACTGCGATACCGTTTACCGCTGCGACCGGACGGGAGAGCATCTATTCCAAAACAGCGGGCAGGTGGATCTGCACCGTGGCCGGCGTTTTTTTAAATACGGCCAGTTTTTTGCTCTTTTTCATGACGCAAGAGAAGCGCCCCCTGAGGGGATGCTCGCCGTCTGCCATCGGCTTCACGACCGCTTTTTAAAGGAGATGGCGGACAATTCCGACGCCATCCTACAGTGCCGCACAACGCGTGATGTGCAGATGGCCGTTAAGGCGGGGAAGGCGGCGGCTGTTCTCTCCATTGAGGGCGCCGACCTGCTTGACTGTGATCCGGGCCGTGTGGCTATGGCGGGGGCGTGGGGTGTACGCTTCTGCAATCCTACCTGGAACCGGGCCAATGTCCTTTGTGGCACCAATTGCGAGAATACTGACCGGGGGCTTTCCGCGCAGGGCCGTGATTTCATCCGCGCCATGGAGCACTGCGGCATTTGCGCCGACATGTCCCATCTGTCGGAAAAAGGCTTCTGGGATGTTTTTGATATGGCGGAAAAGCCCATTGTGGCCTCCCATTCCAATGCAAAAACGCTCTGCGATCATCGGCGCAACCTAACGGATGAGCAGTTCAAGGCCATCCGGGATTCGGGCGGCGTGGTGGGGTGGAATTTCTATACGCCCTTTGTGGGTCTTAGTGGCGATGTGGAAGCACTGGCGGAGCACGCGGAGCATTTTCTTTCCCTGGGCGGGGAGAAGACACTCTGCATCGGCGGCGACCTGGACGGCAGCGACGGAGAATGGTGCGGCCTCCGGGGACTGGAGGACATTTCACTTTTATATAAAGCACTGGCAAAACGGCATTACGGCAAAGAACTGCTCTATGATATTTTCTGGGGCAATCTGGAACGATTGCTGGGATAAAATAGGAGAAGCACATGGCACTGTACGCAATCGGCGATCTGCACCTGTCTTTGACAGGGGCCAAGCCCATGGACATATTTGGCCCCGCGTGGAAGGATCACACGGAGCGTCTGCGGGAATCGTTTTCTTATTTAAATAAAGAGGATGTCATCGTTTTATGCGGCGATTTGTCCTGGGGTATGTCGCTGGAGGAATCTCTGCCGGATTTTCGGTTCATTGACTCGCTGCCGGGGAAGAAGATCATTTTAAAAGGCAACCACGACTACTGGTGGAACACCGCCGCTAAAATGAACCGCTTTTTTGCCGAAAACGGCATCACCACACTGGAAATCCTCCACAACAACTGTCTTTCCTACGGAGATAAGGCTATTTGCGGCACACGGGGCTGGTTTTACGAGCTGGACGGACAGGGCACCCACGACGAAAAGGTGCTGCTGCGGGAACTGGGGCGGCTGGAGACCTCCCTACAGTCGGCAGGGGATCGTGAAAAGCTCTGCTTTCTCCACTATCCGCCTCTTTATCAGGGCTATCGTTGTCCGGAGATCCTCCGACTGCTGAAGGAATATGACGTAAAATGCTGCTGCTACGGACATCTTCACGGCGTCACGCAGCGC
>JAAXZS010000155.1 GCA_012719745.1 Clostridiales bacterium
ACGCGCGATTGCAGCTCAGCATCGCGGGGCTGGGGCTGTCCGGCCCGACTATGACAATGGGAGGAATGTAAACATGAAACTTCAAAAGGAATGGATCAATTTTCTGCGGGAGCAGTACCCGCATGGCAGCCGCATCCGCCTTCGGGAAATGAAAGACCCGTACCACTCTATGGAGCCGGGGACGATGGGGACGCTGGACTGCATTGACGACGTCGGCACATTCCATGTAAAGTGGGATAACGGCAGCGGCCTTGGGCTGGTCATCGGCGAGGACAGCTTCACCGTCCTGCCGCCCGAAACGCATCTCCTCAAGCTGTATATGCCCATGACCATGGATTGCTACGAGAAAAATGAATGGGGCGACACCGAGGACGGGCCCACGGAGCTGGACAACCACACGGCGGCAGGCTATGCGGACCACATTGTCGCCGCGCTGATGCGGGAGCGGCTGTCCACCGAAACGGAACGCGGCCTCATGTACTATTACGATAAAAACGACAGCGTGGAGCAGAAGGTCAAGTCCTGTGATTTCACCGCCGAGGTGCGGAACGGCAGGCTCTGGGGCGTGGCGGAATGCCAGGTGACGGGCGAGCTGACACCGAAGGAGTTGTACACGCTGAAGGAGTATATCTCCGGGCAGGCCAGCGATGGCTTCGGCGAGGGCTTTGAGCAAAGAGAAATCAAAGTCGGCGACCGCGAGCTCTAGAGACCTGTGTGACGGCCCTTCTACCTATCGCGCAGAAAAAGTGGATCAGGTGGTAGATTCCATTTTGTCCGGCATTTTCTTCCGTGCCAAAGGCGTGAAGGAAAGTGAATTGCTGAAGCGGCAGATCACCTCAACGACCACCGCATACCAAAAGCAGCTCAAAGCTGTCAAAGCGGAGTAATAATAGTTTTGCCTGCCTTGCAAAAATAATTCACTCCGTCAATCGTAAATTGACCTTCTCCTTCCAACACCGTCACCATGGCATCGCCATTTGATTGACAAGTAATAAAAAATCTGTTAGAATACTCAACTGTTGAAGAATCAACAGTTGAGTATTCTAACAGAGAGGATTTGGCATGGAATTTTACAGTTTATATCTGCTTCTTCGCTGCGCCAAAGAATTTGGACACGGTAAAATCAAGAGCATGGGCTTTAGCGATACTGAACATCTTATTTGCACTTTTCTCCTTGGCCACGACTATACATCGCAGGATGATGTTGCGGATACGCTGAAACTTGACAAAACAACCGTTGCAAAAGCCCTGTTGTCACTTGAAAAAAAGGGATTTGTGAAGAGAACCGTGAACAGCCAAAACAGGCGGAAATACGCCCTCACGCTGACAAAGAGCGGACGGGACAACATTGCCGATATTGTGGATGTGTATGATGCCTGGTTTCGGGAAGTCAGCGCCTGCCTGACACCCCAGGAGCAGCTGGAGTTTCAGGGATATTGCGACCGGCTTCTGGCAGCAGCCGAAAAAGCGAACAAGGAGATTAACGAAATTGGGTAATAAGCAAACAGAACTGATGGGCAATGCCCCCGTTTCGACAGCCATTTTGAAGCTGTCAATTCCCGTGGTCTGCGGAATGATGGTGCAGGTGTTATATAACCTGGTGGACACCTTTTTTATTGGCCGGCTGCACGATCAAAATCAGCTGGCCGCGGCAAGCATCACAACGCCGGTATTCATGATTCTCATGGCCATATCGACCATTGTATCCACCGGCGCCGCCTCCTATATTTCCCGCTGCATTGGGCGCAAAGACGGTGAAAGAGCAAACAGAACCCTCACCACCGGCATAATGATCTGCACAGTGCTGGCGGTGCTGGCCATGTCTGTGGGACTGGTGTTTATAAAGCCGTTCATCATGGCGCTGGGCGCATCGGCCGAAGTGTATCCGTTTGCTTATCAGTATGTGGTGGTCATGCTGCTGGGCGCCATTCCCGTGATGCTCAGCTTTGCGGGTGGCCAGCTGCTGCGCGCCGAGGGCGCGGCGATGCCCTCCATCATCGGCATGATGATCGGTACCGTTGTGAACGTGATTTTTGATCCGATTTTTATTTTTGGCCTGCATTTAGGTATTTTAGGCGCGGGAATTGCCACTGTTTTAGGCAATATCGCAGCACTGGGATATTATATCTGGTATTATCTGTCTGGCAAATCCATCCTGCGAATCAAGCCGTCCTATGTCAGCTGGGAAAAAAAGATTTGGAAGGAAATCTTTTTTATTGGGATTCCCGCCTGCCTGAGTCAGCTGCTCTCCAGTGTGGCCCTGATGATACTGAATAACCAGGCCAAGGCCTATGGTGATACGGTTCTGGCCGGCATGGGCGTGGCGTCAAAGCTTGCCTTTATCGGCACCTTTATCTTTATGGGCTTTGCCGCGGGCTGTCAGCCGCTGATCGGCTATAATTATGGCGCGGGAAATTACAAACGCATACGGGCAATTTTTAAGACCGGCATGACCATGACCTGCTGCATCGGCATTGTTCTGACCGCCCTCTTCTGGTTTTTTGCCGGTGGACTGGTCGCCTTTTTACGCCGCTGCCCGCGGTCATCGCACAAGGTGCCCGCGTCTTCCGGATCAGCATTTTTGCCTTTGTGATTCTCGGGCCGCAGATGCTTGCAACCACCGGCATTCAGGCATTCGGCAAAGCAAAAGAATCTCTGATTTTGTCTGTCGCCCGGCAGGGGTTCGTTTACATTCCCTTGCTGTTTCTTCTGCAGTCCTGGATGGGCTTCAACGGTTTGATCTGGGCGCAGCCCATTGCCGATGCGATTACACTCTGCCTTGCCCTTACATTCTTACGGGTCATTATGAAAAAATGTACCGTTGAAGCTCCCTCCGGCGATTCAGTCACCGGGGACGCAGTCCAGGAATCAGATTAGAGAGGCGATTATATGAAAAAGGTCGTTGCATTGCTGGGAAGCAAACGTCGAGTGAACACATATGCTCTTCTGATGCAGATCAAAGATCTGCTGGCAGAAAACGATATTGATCTGGAAATTCTGGAGCTGTATCGTTTTCAAATAAAGGATTGTGCCGGGTGCACCGTCTGTGTGTCAAAAGGCAACTGTATTCTGACGGACGATGTCCAGCAAATTATGGAGCAAATGATAAAGGCAGACGGCATTATTTTGGCCTCACCGGTATATCTGCAGCAGGTAAGCGGAAAAATGAAGACCTTTATCGACCGCACCTGCAGCTGGTATCACAGGCCGGCTCTCACAGGAAAGCCCGTTTTATGTATTGCCACAACGAAGGGTTCCGGTCTGAAACCCACCCTTTCCTATCTTGAAAACGTTGCAACGCAGTGGGGTGCGCTTAACGCCGGTTCCATTGGCAGATCTATTTTTAATCTGGAGAAACCTATTGGGAAAAGAGAAATTGCAAGATTTTTGCAACTTTTAGACCATCCGGAAAGCTACGTTCCTACACTGCACCAGCTGATAGAGTTTGAGGTGCAGAAATCTCTGGCTCTCACTTTAAGTGAACTGGACAGAGCCTATTGGGACACGCATAAATGGATCCATCAGCCTTATTTTTATCCGTGCAGAAGGACGCCGATTAAGCGGGCCATTAGCGGTTCCATTGGAAGATTAATGCGAAAACGCATGGGACCGAAGGCTGGGGACCGCAGAAGCAATTGAGAAAAATATCAGCATAAGTAAGTCAAAGCGCATATTGCCATTTACCTTTATGTCATCAGATAGTATTCGCGGTGATCCACACCCGTGTCACAATCGACGAATTCGGAAAGGAATGAGGCTATCTTGAAAATATGTGTCATTAATGGTTCTCCGAAGGGGAAATACAGTATTACTGTCCAAACCTTGTTATATCTCGAAAAGTGTTTTCCTGAAAATACTTTCTCCTATATTAATGCCGGTCAAAAAATTCGCGCTTATGAGAAGGACTTTTCCCAAGCAAAAGAACTGCTTTGCGAAGCGCAGCTTATTTTGTTTTCTTATCCCGTTTATACCTTCTTGGCGCCCTCTCAGCTTCATCGCTTTATTGAGCTTCTAAAGGCCTCCGGAATTGACCTTACCGATAAATATGTCAGCCAGATTACCACATCCAAGCATTTTTACGATGTTACTGCTCATCGCTATATAGAAGACAACTGCCAGGATATGGGGATGCGGGTGATACACGGCCTGTCTGCCGACATGGATGATTTGCTGACAGCCAAAGGGCAGGAGGATGCTGCTCAGTTTATGAGGTACGTAAGCTTCTGCGTTGAAAACGACATCTATGAACGTTTGCGCAATCCCACCGCGATACAAACCCCGCACTATTCCCCGCAACTGGAGGAAGTAAAAAAAAGCAATAGTTATGATACTGTAATCGTTGCCGATGTGTGCGAAGAAGATGGAAACCTTGCGGCAATGATTGACGATTTTCGGCGTGCCTACCCTTACCCCACGCGCATTGTAAATCTTGCGGAGTATCCTTTTTCCGGAGGATGCTTAGGCTGCTTTCATTGCGCAGGGGATGGAAAATGCATTTATAAGGACGGGTTTGACAGCTTTTTAAGAGAAAAAATTCAATCTGCCAATGCTGTGGTATACGCATTTGAAATCCGAGACCACAGTATGGGAGCCCGCTTTAAGATGTATGATGACCGCCAATTTTGCAACGGCCATCGTACAGTAACGGAAGGAATGCCATTCGGGTATATTGTCTGCGGCGATTATTTAAGTGAAAGTAACCTTCGCACTGTAATAGAAGCACGGTGTGAGGTGGGACACAACTTTCTCTCCGGCGTGGGGTACGATGCGGACACAATCTGCGCAATGAGCAAACGCTTGGCGTTTGCACTGAATAATCAATATGTTCAACCTCGCAATTTCTATGGCATTGGCGGTATGAAAATTTTCCGCGACTTAATTTGGCTTATGCGCGGTTTAATGAAAGCCGACCACGACTTTTACAGAAAACACGGCGTATATGATTTTCCGCAGAAAAAGCGGGGCTATATGATGAAAATGTGTGTACTGGGCGCAATGGTTCGAAATCCAAAGATAAAGTCTAAGCTGGGCAGCAAAATGAACGAAGGTATGATTGCGCCATATAAAAAGGTAATTGACGAAGCAAACTGCGTCAATTAATTGAGAAAAAAACTGCGGCTAAAAATGAACTGCACCCCATTTGTTAGACAAGTGATATACTTGCATTAACAAATGGGGTGCAGTTCACAACTTCTTGCGTTTTGATGTCATTTTTTCTTTTCCATTATTTTTGTTTGCTCATGCCCAGATAGCGAAAGACCCGCTTTTTGTAGTTTAAGTATATTTCGCCGAAGGTTTGCGTGAGATAGGCTTCCTCCTGCAAAATTTGCAGATGCAGTGTGATGACCGCAAAGGCGGTAAACCCGATGGAAAGCGGATTGCAAAACAGCAGACCTACGCCTATGTACATGAAGTCAAAGCCTAAAAACGCAGGGTTGCGGCTAAAGGCGTAAATACCCGATGAAACAAACTGCGTCTTGTCCTTTTCGGGGATGCCCGCCCGCCAGCTATCCTTCATGGTCAGCACAGCAACAAGAAAAATCAGATCGCCCCGCAGGCCGGTCACAAAGCCGGTGAAGCGGGCGTTTGCCGGCAAAAGGCTCCAATCCAATACGATAGAGAGCAGCTGCACCACCACAATGCCAAGCGTGGCGACTGACATCAGCAGTTCTACTGTATGCAGCCCCTTTTCCTTTCGCGTACCAATCTGATGGGTGCGAATGCCCTGTCTTTTCTGTGTGAGCAGCTTCGTAAAATAGATGCCGTAAAAGATCAGCAGTACGGCACAAGCCAAAATTTGAAACAGCATGATAATCCCTTCATTTCTTTTGCGGGCGTTATTTTGCTTTCCGTCTTGTGAGATTCAGCAATACATAAATGCCGATGAGTACGGCCACCGATCCGGCCAGTATCGCGTACATCGTACCGATAGAAACCGGATCGTCGAAAAAGTACAAGTTGCAGTCGATGGAGTCACGGATACCCTCCACCACCTCCGCCGGAAAGCCCTGGTTTCCCATTTCGGCAAACACGCCCCCCAGGGCATGGTTGCGGACAAGCGCCGTGCCATAGGTGCCGGGCAGAAAGGATAGGACCTTCTGCAGCCCCTCGCCAAAGGAGGAAATTGGCATATACGCCCCGCAAATAAAACCGTAGCCGGCGCTGACGATGGTGCCTACCGCCGAAATCTGCCCCTGAGAGCTTAAAAAGAAATTGATGATGGACGAAAGCGCCGTCCCGAACAGCACCAGCAGCACTACATCCAGCAAAATCAGCAGCACATCGCATACAGATAAGTACCAGCCCACCGCAGCTATGTAAATAAAACACACAGCCGTGGCCGCAAAGCAGACAATAAGCGTCACTAAAACCGTGGAGCAATAGTAGCCCAGCGCCAGGGAGGAACGTTTTACCGGCGCAATGGTCAGGTCGGCGCGAGCGCCACTGACCTTGTCCTGCACCATAATCATATTGGAGCAAAACGCCACCGTGATACAGGATACCGCCAGCAGAGAGGAAAAAAGCTGTCCGCCCACGCAGCCGTTAATCAGCTTGTCGGGAATCGTCATAAATTCCGGCAGCGCAGAGGTAAAGGCTTCCCGGTAAACTTTGGCAAGGAAGGTGGCATACAGTACCAAAAGGATCATCGGCGTGATGAGAGAAGTAAAGAACATTCCCTTATCCTTAAAAAACAGCTTGGTATTTCGTTTTGTCAGTGCAAAAAATGCATTCATTTACCGGTACCTCCCGTGAGCTTTTTTCCCGTTACGGTCAGAAAGACATCGTCCATCTTGCCCTTTGTGATCTCGTAATCCGTGAACAGTTCCGGATGTGCCACGATCAGAGCCGTAGCTGCCGCAGTATTGGGCACCGCCACGCGGCAGGCGTCGCGAATGGTCTTGCAGGGCAGGCCCAGCGCATCAATCTGCTTTTTCGGCGCATGATAAAGCGTAATAAAGTCACCGGTATAGGTATTTTTCAGTTGAAGCGGCGTGCCCTCGGCGGCAATTTTTCCACTGTCAAGGATGACCACATAATCCGCATCCGCCGCCTCTTCCATGTAATGGGTGGTGAGAAACACGGTCAGTCCCTCCGTCTGGCGGAGTTTACCCACCACATCCCAGACCATTTTCCTGGTCTGGGGATCAAGCCCGGTGGTGGGCTCGTCTAAAATCAACAGTTTTGGGCGATGAAGCAGCGCCCGGGCGATGTCAATGCGGCGTCGCTGCCCGCCGGATAGCTTTCCCACCGGACGCCTGAGAAGATCGGGGAAATCCAGCAGCGCACTCAGCTCTGAAAGCCGCGTTTCAAATGCTTTTCCGACAATGCCATAAAGCGCGGCGCGGCAGACCAAGTTGTCGCGGACGGACAGTACCTTGTCCAGAACCGAGTTCTGGAACACCACGCCGATCTCCGCCTTGACGGCGTCCGGGTCGTGGTCAATGTCCCTCCCGCCGATGACAATGGTGCCGCTGTCCTTTTGGAGCTGGCCGCACATCATGGTGATGGTGGTGCTTTTCCCCGCGCCGTTGACTCCCAAAAAGGCAAACAGCTCGCCCTCTCTAACGCGGAAACTCAGATCCTGTACAGCCTTGATGTCCCCAAAATGCTTGTTCAGGTGGTCAATTTCAATAATATTTTCCATCAGATTTCCTCCGATTTATAAATGGTCTTATACTTTCCCACGTGACAGCGAATGCTGAAAAAGGTCTCTCGATGGACACCCAGCAGGCAATCCATTTCGTCGGCGACCTTGGAAAAAGAGGTACCCATGTGGTGAACCAATATGTAATCAACGTGTTTGATTTTGCCGCTTGCCGCCCGGCAGAAGCTGCGCATGGGCCCCGCAAGGCCGAATACCCAAATGGGAGAGCAGAGAATTACCCTGTGATACGCACCCAGGTCAGCCCCGATCTCCCCAATGGGCATATCCCAGCCGTGCATCCCGTAGCGTCCACACCACCAGAAGCCCGGCGTGCCCTCGGTTCGTTCCGTTGATTGGATCTCACAGATGTCCGCGCCGGTTTTCTCGGCGGCCGCATAGGCAAGCTTGCGGGTATAGCCCATGCGGGAAAAGTATACCACCAGCGTATCGGAATTTCTGCCCACATTGGGATAATCCTCCATATGAAAAGCAAAATGCTCCTGCTGATAGAAGATCAGAGCGGCGAGGCCGGTCAGCGCCTGCAAAACGCCGAAGATAAAATAGGTGTTGCTCATAAAATTGCTGGGAAAGATGACAAACTGAATCGTGATCCATGCCATCAGCGTCAGCCCTAAAACGCCCCCCATGATGATGCCGGATTTCTTTTTCCGAAGCAGCAGCACTGCTGCAATGAGATTCGGAATGCCGTTGACGCACAGCAGCGCAATTCCCGGAAATATATAGTTCTGATAGAGGACCTCCGCAAAGGGCAGTACCTGAAAATACGGCAACAGACCCTGCATTCCCATAAGGCTGCCGTCGGGCTTCAGCAGCATACATGAGCTGCCCCCCAGCGCGCCGATACCGATAAACAGGCACCAGAAGATGAGGACTTTTCTTGCTGTGTTGCATCTGGAATGACTTTTTTTCATAGAATCTTTTTTCTCCTTTTACTCCGGCGGCGCTGACAGATTTGCTGCCCGCCTCTGTCATTTTACCGCAATGTATAAGTAGCAATGTGCCCGCCCATCCTTGGGGTACCCGACCGGCACCGTGCTTTCAAAATCTTCGGTAAAGGCGCGGCGAATGGTTCCAAACACCTTGTCCTTGTATACCTGCGCCCACGCTTTATTGGCAGCCTCGGCAATATCCGCACCATTAAAATCGTACTTTTTAAAGGCACCCGCGGCAACCTTCCGCTCCATATCGCCTAAAAATGCCGCCGTGACCGTAAAGATTGTCAGATCATACGCGCCCTCTTCGTCCGACTCGTAATTTGAGTAGCGGGAAATGGGCGATAGCCCCTGCAAAAAGTGCCCGTCGCTGTCGTGCATCAAGGGAAGCTTTCCACCCACGATGTCCCCCCAGACCTCATTAATTTTTGCCATGCCGCCCTCGGAATTGTCAGTGCGGAGGGTAATACTGTTTAATACGTAAGACATCTATTTTCTCCTTTAAAATAATTGCACAGGTTCCTTTGTGTTTTGGGGACACGCTTTTACTCCGTCTGTTTTGCGTGCAATACCGGCGTAACCTCCGGCACCGTCAGCGTCAAAACCTGGCAGGAGTAGCCAAAGACCTCCGTCAGCTTGCCTTCAATAAATCCCAGCATCTGGTAAAATTTTCGCGCCGCAGTGCCCATCGGGTCACCCTTGCGGTAAGTAATGACAGAGAGTTCTGCGCCCACCGGAAACTGTGCCGCCACTGTCTCCACCAGTCGGGCGGCAAGACCCCTGCGCCGATAGCCGGGGCACACGGAAAGATAATCCAGCTCACACCGCTCCCCGGAAAAAAGCAGCAACGCGGCAATGGTTTTGCCGTCGCGGTAAAGCCACGCCTCACCGCGCGCCACATAATTCTCAAGCTGCGCCTGAAATGCTGTTTCTTCCCAGCCGGGAAAGCTTTCCCGGGTCGATAATGCCAAGGCCATGCAGCCGGGAATGTCCGCGCTTTCGGCGGGATAGGGGGTGCGAAGCTCCTGCTCCTCCGGAGGCATCCCCATAATCAGGCTGGTGCCGCGCTTTACCTCGGCCCGGTGTGCCAGGAATTTCTCATGATCTTCATGCAAGATGTAACTGCCGACGCCATGGGTCAGATACATGGCCGCCACGGCGGGCGCCAGCGCGGGCGGTACGTTGTAATACGCGCTTTGTATGGCAACAATTTCCTCAAGATACGGTTCAATAAGCGTAAGCGTATGTTCCCGAATGGCCCAGCGCACCGTGCGGTGCATTTGAGCGGCGTATTTTTGGCGAAACTGGAGGGTTTCCCGCTCCATATACTCGAAAAAATTTTGCATAACCCGGCAAGGGTTGCGACGTCCATGGGCAACAATGGCCGCAAAATCGGCGTCATAATGGGCAAAAAACAGATCCAACACAGTGTCAAAAACATCGTCCTTGTTTTTGAAATAGTAGTAAAAGAGGCCCACCTCGCCGCCCGCCTGCGTCATGATAGAACGCACGGAGGTACCGTCATATCCGTTTTTTAAAAACAGCTCCAACGCGGCTTTCGTGATTTCTCTGCGCTTTCCTCCGTCCGAAATTGGTTTTCTTTCCATAAGCAACCCCTAAAAAGCATATTTGAATATTGCTCAACACAGTATATGACCTTGTCGTTTTCTTGTCAATAATTATTTGAATAATGTTCAAACCGCCAGACTTGACCTGTCAGCCAGAATTGAATTTGCCGGGTAGATACCTTCCGCTGCCGGGACGATCAGGTATCGGATGAGGCATACAGTCTGGGCTTCGCCGGTCCATCAAGCGCAAATCCATGTAGACAGTACGCCCGGACAGGTCAGCACTTTTCCCGTTGTTTTTTCATCCACTTTAAAAGAGAGCGGCACCATAATTTTACATGTCACCATCGCTTTTTTATTGAGATTTTCAGTAAAATATGATAAAATTACACAATATTATATCTTCTTCGCGGAAAGATACCCCTTGAAAGGAGGAACCCTTTATGGCGGATCTGGATATGTATAAAAGAATGCTGGATCAGGCTTCCTGCGGTATCGGCATTTACGAGGTGCAGGATGGGGTAATCCGACAGCATTATATGAGCGATGGCTATTTTCGTCTGCTGAGCATTACCCGCGAGGACCGCGAAAAGCAAACCCGCAGAGACCCCCTGGCGGCCGTTCACCCCGATGATCGTCTGCAACTGCGAGCCGTGGGAGACGAGATGGCCCGTGGACAGGAACGTGCGGAAATTTATTATCGCACCTGCAACGGCTATGGTGCCTATGTCTGGCTCCGGGTCACAACCACCGCAGAAGTACAGGCAGATGGCCGCCGGCTTATTTATGCCAGTTTTTTTGATGTAGACGCCCAGATCCGGACGCAGAACGCACTACGCAATGAACAGGCTCTGCTGCGCCTTGCCATGCAGAATGCCCAGCTGAACTCCTGGGAATTTAATTCCCGGACACGGCAGCTCTTTTTGCCAAAATCTGTCCAGAAGCAAGCCGGTCTTCCCTATCGCATAGACGATGTGCCGGAATCTTTGATTCGTTCCGGCTTTGTCCATCCGGATTGTGTCGATACATACCGGGAGTTTTATACCACACCCTGCACGCCCGAAAACCCTTCTATTGAACGTGACCTCCATATACGCAGTGCCGACCGCACCACCTTTGTCTGGCGGCGGTCGATATTGACATATTTATTTGACGCCTCGGGCCGTTATCTTAAAACCATCGGCACCAGCATGGACATCACCCGGCAAAAAGAACAGGAGGCTCTTTATCATCGCCAGATGCTGGAGCTAAATGAGGTGGACGCCGCTAATCTCATCGGCAAGGGACGTTTTAACCTGACAAGAAACCGGATCGAAAGCAGTACGGTTCGCTCCTCTCAGGCTGTTACATCTTCAACCGACATCACCTATGATGAGTTTATCGTCCTATTGCAGCGCAGCGCCCTGCTGCCCGAGAAGCGGGAACAGCTCGCCGAAAAGCTGAACCGGAAGGCGTTGATCCGTCAAAAACAGTCGGACATGACCCATCTCTCCCTGCAATACCTGCGCAAGGTGGGTACACAGCCCGCCATCTGGGTGGAGACTTATTGCAAGCTGTACTCCGCCCCCGACACAAACGATATAATCGCCTTTATTTACAGCTATAATGTGACGGAAAAGGTCACTTTGCAGGAAATGGTCAACGCCGTTGTGCGCTTGGATTACGACTATCTGGCGCTGCTGGACTGCCGCGCGGGGAGCTACATTCTCTATGCCAATCCCGGCAGCGGCCGCTTCCCCCTGCCTCTCTCCTACGCCTCGGATTATGAGGCCGAGGTGGCCCGCTATGCCCGGAATCACCTGGCGCCGGAATCGCTGGAACAGCACATCCGCAATTTGTCCATTGCCAATCTGCGCCAGCAGCTTGCGGAAAAGCCGGTTTATGCCTGTTATGACAACGTGATACGGGCCGATGGCACCATCAGTCGGAAAAAGCTGCAATTTTCCTACCTGGACAGAAGCAATGAAAAAATACTGATTACCCGGGTGGACATCACCGACGTGTATGACCGGGAGCAGCAGCATCTGCGGGAGTTACAGGAGGCGGCTGAGGCCGCCCGGGCAGCCAGTGTTGCCAAAACCGAGTTTCTCTCCCGCATGAGCCACGATCTGCGGACGCCTATGAACGCCATTATCGGCCTGACGGAGCTGGCCTCCGACGAGCGAACCGATCTGGCCACCATGTTCCAGTATATGCGGGACATTCGTGCAGCCGGCGGTTTCTTGTTGGGTCTTGTCAACGACTGTTTGGATATGGACAAAATATCCAGCCGCAAAATGAGGCTGCATGCGGTACCCTACACCTACGAGGCCTTTCGCAGCGGCATTTCCACCATTATTGAGCCGCTTTGCCGCCAGAAAAACATTAATTTTATTTTTCCTGAGGCCGACCCCAAGTGCACCGTTATGACCGACCCTGTCCGGTTTGAGCAGGTTTTTATCAATTTACTGACGAATGCCGTTAAATTTACTCCCGTTGGGGGAAAAGTAACGTTTCTTGCTTCAGGCCGGGCATGCGATGGAACACTTGCCTGCGAATTTGTAGTGCGCGATACCGGAATCGGTATGAGTGCGGCCTTTCAAGAGCGGATGTTTGAACCTTTTGAGCAGGAGTATGCGGATGATGCCCCGCAGTCTCAGGGCACCGGTCTGGGGCTTCCCATCGTGAAGAGCATTGTGGATCTGATGCATGGCACCATCTCCGTTGTCAGCGCCCCCGGTGCCGGCACTTCTTTTACCGTTCATCTGACGCTGCCGGCGGTGCAGGAGACGCCGCCGCAGTCCGCCGCTTCCGCCGCCATTGACGTCTCACAGCTTTCCGGCCGACGGATTCTGCTGGTGGAGGATCAGCCGCTGAACACGGAAATTGCCAAAATGCTGCTGGAGCGGCAGGGCATGCAGACCGTCTGCGCCTGTGACGGCGCCGATGCGGTACAGCT
The DNA here is from genome assembly GCA_012719745.1 of Clostridiales bacterium. Lineage (GTDB taxonomy): Bacteria > Bacillota > Clostridia > Oscillospirales > Oscillospiraceae > Vescimonas. The sequence continues at coordinate 13,105 of JAAXZS010000155.1, forward strand.
GTTTACCCAGGCAGCACCGGGCTATTTTGACGCAATTTTAATGGATATTCGTATGCCTGTGATGGATGGGCTGGAGGCGGCGCAGGCAATCCGCTCCTCCTCCCACGCCGATGCATCCCGCATCCCCATTATCGCCATGACCGCCAACGCGTTTGAAGAAGATGTACGGCAGTCTCTGGCAGCAGGCATGAACGAGCATCTGTCAAAGCCCATTAACCCCGCCCTTCTCTACGCAACATTGTTCCACTATATCTGCGGATCTGATGAATAGACAAACCCCCGGCTGTTTTGCTTTCACTGGGCAAAACAGCCGGGGGTTTTGATTGTATGTAATTTTTTATATTTTTCGTAACCTATACATTTTGGCGGAGATGGCAATGGAAATAAGATTGATAATCACGGCAGCGCCCACAGCGATCAGGCAGACGGTGGAAAGGCTGGCCGTAGAAGCATCCTCCAGCACGGCTACCAGATTATCACCCAGCGCCATACCCCCCAGCACAATCACGGCTACAACGGCGAAGAAGACCATCCGTCCCTTTTCAACCCCCATCTTGAACATAATGGGCATGACAACGGCCTGCATGATGACCGCCACACACAGCACCATGGCAAGCGACAGCCATCCCTCAGCGGAGAGCGGCTCCTTTTTGATAACCGCGGTAAAGGTCTGCACCACGAACGCCAGCAGTGCCGCCGCGCCGGTGGTGATGTAGCCCAGCAGATACTTGCTCAGCACCATCTGCCGGGGTGTATAGGGCATCATGGCTGCCAGCGTATCCCATTTGCTCCGCTCGTCATAGGCCAAAGCTGTCATGGGCAAAAAGGAGGCATACATAATGGCAAAAGCCGCCATGTTATAGCCAGGCAGAAGGGAAAAAATAACGATAAACGCCAAAAACAACTTCATCTGTTTGATAAGTGTGTAAAAATCCTTTAACAAAAGCCCCTTCATCCTTTTTGATCCCCCTTCGCCAAAAACAGAATAATATCCTCCAAATTCAGATGCTCTGTCGCCATGCCGGCAGGAATGGCGTTTCGCTTCACCAGCGCCTCCACACCATAGTCCGTCACCTTTTTGCCTATCACCGCCGCAGGGTCCAGCGCCTCAAAATGGGCGCGTGTCAGCTTGACCAGTGCGTACTCCTCCAGCAGTCGGTCTTTTTCCTCGCAGAAAAGAAGACGGCCGTTGTGGAGAAAGGCAATGTAATCGCAGATTTTTTCCAGATCGCTGACGATGTGAGAGGAAAGCAGGATAGAGTGGCTCTCATCCCGGGTAAAGTCATTAAAAATATCCAGGATCTCATCCCGCACCACGGGGTCAAGGCCGCTGGTGGCCTCGTCCAGCACCAGCAAGTCCGGGTCATGGGACAGCGCCACCGCAATGGCCAGCTTCATCCGCATACCCCGGGAATAGTCCTTGAAAGCCTTATCGGCGGGCAGATTGAACCGCTGCAGGTACTGCCTGTACCGCTCCCCTTCCCACTTCTGATAGGTGCTGGCCATGATTTCCGATACATTTTTAGCCGAGAGCACCTCAGGGAAATAGGCCTCGTCCAGCACCACGCCGATTTTTTCCTTGACCCGCGCAAATTCCGGACTGCCTGTGTCGGCTCCCAACACGCGGATGCGGCCGGCATCGGGTTTTATGGCGTTCATTAGCAGCTTAATGGTGGTACTTTTCCCGGCGCCGTTTTCGCCCACCAGCCCCAAAATGCTGCCGCTGGGCAGAGAAAAGCTGACGTCACGCAGGGAAAAGCCGGGGTAATCCTTTCCCAGTCCCCTAATTTCTATGGCATTTTCACATGTGTTCATTTACGATTCTCCTTTATATATAAGTCGAAGCATGTCAACCGCGTCTTCTTCCGAAAGTCCGCAGGGCGGCGCCATACGGGCAATTTCCTGCATGTGGTTTTCAATCTGCATCAGGTATTCCTCCCGCAGCAGCTCCGTATTTTTTTCCGCCACATAGCAGCCCTTGGCGGGCACCGTATGGACATAGCCGCCCTTTTCCAGTTCGTCATAGGCTCGTTTCGTGGTGATGACGCTGATCCGCAGGTCCTTGGCCAGCGTCCGGATGGAGGGCAGAAGCTCCCCTTCCTTTAATGCGCCGGAAATGATATTGTCCTTGATCTGGGCGTAGATCTGCTCATATATGGGGCGGTTATCGGCGTTGCTGATGAGTATCTCCATGGTTTACCATCCATTCTGTTCATGTTCAGTATATACAGTATATACATCGAATAGAAGTCTGTCAACCCCACGCCCGGCATTTTTTTATGCTGATTTTTGAAAATTACATGTAAATCGGGTTTCTTTGAGCCGGTTCTTCCCATAATATGCTCATTGACATTTTCCCCGCCCTTTTTTATAATGAGGGACAATAAGGTATCTGGTAATTTTTGTATGGCGGCATAAAGCCGCGGATGGGAGGACGATATGAAGATCAGTTCAATATGTCGGACAGCAAAGGGTGTGGGCCTGCAGCGCTTTCACGACGCGGCGGAAAAAGCCGCCGCCAAATGCGGCAAGAGCAAAACCCGTCTTTTCTGGGATCTGCTGTGGTGCTCATATAAGTACGGCGCCGGCCCGACGGACTATCTCATGCTTGAATTTTATAATATGAGCGACGCAGAGCGCGCCACTTTCCTCACCCGTGTGCGCTCCGCCGCTTTTGTGCAGCGTGTCAATCCCCGGGACATGTCCTATATATTTAACGATAAGAACGAGTTTGCCAAGCGCTTCGGCGATCTGATGCACCGGGACATCCTGAATGTCTTTACGATGGAGGCGGGCAGCTTTCATCAATTTGTTGCAGGCAAGGACGCCATTATCGCCAAGCCTGTGGATGCCGACTGCGGCACCGGCGTGGAGAAGATTAAAATAGCGGACTTTGCGGACGAAGCCGCCCTTTATGAATATGTGAAACGGCCGGACAAGGGTTTCGGTATTTTGGAGGAAGTGGTACGCCAGCATCCGGAGGCCGCACGGCTTCACCCCGACTCCATCAACTGTGTGCGGGTGGCTACCTTTGTGAAGGACGGCACCCCTCATGTGGTCTACTCGGCCGTAAAATTCGGCACCGGCGGCGCTCCCTGCGATAACACCGGCCGGGGCGGTATCACCTGCCTGTATGATCTGGACAATGGCGTCATCTGCGGACAGGGCCATGACGAGGAATTGAACAAGTACAATTTTCATCCCACCACCGGGATTAAGCTTATGGGCTGCCACCTACCCCTTGCCAAAGAGGTGAAGGAGCTGGCCTTGACGGCGGCCATGCGCTATCCGGAGTTCAAATATGTGGGCTGGGACATTGCTATGGGCGAGGACGGCCCCTGTATTATCGAGGGCAACGACTATCCCGGCTACGATCTGGCGCAGATGCCCGACGACAATATGCCCCATCCCTGGCACGGCCTCATCTCCTGCTTTGAAAAGCTGAGTGTTCAGGTCTGATCGGTATAAACTTTTCTCTTCCGAGGCAGAATAAGAAGAGCCATTGGAAGGGAGTGGATTTGATGCACGTCACTGTGGAGCAAAAGGGTTGTATCCGCTGCGGGTTCTGCGCCTGCGCCTGCCCAAATGTATTTTCCATCACACCGGGAGAGTCGGCGCTGGCCATCACAGACGAGGTACCGAAGGACTGCGAGATTGCGGTGCGGACGGCCATTGATCGGTGTCCGTCGCTGGCTATCCGTGTGGGGCCGTGAAGAAATAGGCCGAGGCTGAAATATTTCATTTTTTCACAATTTCAGGAATTTATTTCTTTACAACCCTTCCCTGGTGTGGTATTCTTATCAAGTACGTTATCGTGCATAAGTATTGCCCCTGCCTTAGTCCCGTGGATTTTCACCGTCCCGGCACTCAGGCAAGCGGCACAAATTAAGAAAGGTGGAAACACACTATGATGCTTAAAGAGCAGAAGACCTCCATTATCGAGGCCAACCGTACCCATGAACATGACACCGGTTCCCCTGAGGTTCAGGTGGCTATCCTGACCGAGCGTATCAATCAGCTCACCGATCACCTGAAGGTGCATCCCCACGACTTTCACAGCCGCCGCGGTATGCAGATGATGATCGGCAAGCGCCGCCGTCTGCTGGACTATCTGGCCAAGAAGGATATTGAGCGTTATCGTGCCCTGATTGCAAAGCTGGGTCTGCGTAAGTAAGTTCATACCGCGCGGAGGAAGGCTTTCTTTCTCCGCGCCTTTTCCTATTCTGCTGCCCTCCGGCGGCAGGGGAAAAGGACATTTTATTCACTTTATGGGGAGCCAAACAGCTCATTTAGCAGTTGATATTGCGCCTGAACCATCGGACGCAGCATCAAGTGCTAAAGGGTTGCGTTTGGGGCTCCCACAAAAAAGAAAAGGAGTCAAACTATGTCAACCATTATTACCCATCGTCAGTTTCCCCACTACCACAAGTACGAGATGGAGCTGGCCGGTCGGCCTCTTACACTGGAGGTCGGCAAGCTGGCTGAACTGGCCAATGCCGCTGTGATGGTCACTTACGGTGAAACCTCCGTGCTGTGCACCGCCACCGCTTCTGCCCGTCCCCGTGACGGCGTGGATTTCTTCCCTCTGTCCGTGGACTTTGAGGAAAAGATGTATTCCGTGGGCCGCATTCCCGGCAGCTTCAACCGCCGCGAGGGTCGTCCCGGCGAAAAAGGCGTTCTGACCGCCCGTGTCATTGACCGCCCCATTCGTCCCCTGTTTCCTTATGATTTCCGCAATGATGTGGCCGTGATGTGCACCGTCATGAGTGTGGATCACGACTGCTCTCCCGAAATTGCCGCTCTCATCGGCACCTCCGCCGCTCTGGCCATCTCCGACATTCCCTGGAACGGCCCCGTGGCTGCTTTGAAGGTGGGTCTGGTGGACGGCAAGTTGGTGTTTAATCCCACCAGCGAGGAGCGCAAGGTCTCCGATCTGGATGTGACCGTTGTTTCCACCGGCAAAAAGGTGGTCATGATCGAAGCCGGCGCCAGCGAAGTGCCCAACGACATCATGTATAAGGCCATCGAATCGGCTCACAACGAAAACCAGAAGCAGATTGCCCTCATCAACCAGATGGTTTCCGAAATCGGCAAGGCCAAGTTTGACTATCCCCATGCCGACTTTAATCAGGAACTCTTTGACAAGATTGTCGACGCCACCATGGAACAGGCCAGAGCCGCCATGGATACCGACGACAAAAACGTGCGGGAGTCCCGTTGGAACGAGCTGATCGAGAAGTGGCATGAGCTGTTCCTCGACGACTATCCCGAAATGGACAAGTATCTCGACGAGATTACCTATAAGTTCCAGAAGAAGATTGTCAAGGCCTGGCTGCTGGAAGGTCACCGTGTGGACGGCCGCCAGAAAAACGAGATCCGTCCCCTGTCCGCCGAAGTGGGCGTCCTGCCCCGGGTTCACGGCTCCGGGCTCTTCACCCGCGGTCAGACCCAGGTTCTCTCCGTCTGCACGCTGGACACTCTGTCCGCCTGCCAGAAGCTGGACACCATCTGGGAAGAGACCGAGAAGCGCTATATGCACCACTACAACTTCCCCGGCTACTCCGTGGGTGAGGCCAAGGCGGCCCGCAGCCCCGGACGCCGTGAGATTGGCCATGGCGCGCTGGCCGAGCGGGCTCTGCTGCCCGTCCTTCCCTCGGTAGAGGAATTCCCCTATGCCATCCGCGTGGTCTCCGAAGTGGTTTCCTCCAACGGTTCCACCTCACAGGGCTCCATCTGCGGCTCCACACTGGCTCTGATGGACGCCGGCGTGCCCATCAAGGCGCCTGTGGCCGGCATTTCCTGCGGTCTGATTCAGGACGACGACGGTTCCTTTACCACCTTCATCGACATTCAGGGCGTGGAGGACTTCCACGGTGAGATGGACTTTAAGGTGGCCGGCACCAAGAAGGGTATCACCGCCATTCAGATGGATCTGAAGAACGACGGCCTGACCATGGCCATTATCAAGGAAGCCCTGGATACCACCTATGACGCCCGCTGCGAGATTCTGGATCAGGTTATGCTGCCCTGCATCTCTCAGCCTCGTGCCGAGGTTTCCAAGTATGCGCCCAAGATGGTTACACTGCACATTGAGCCCGAGAAGATTCGCGACGTCATCGGTAAGGGCGGCAGCGTGATTCAGAAGATTGTGGCTGAAACAGGCGCCAAGATTGACATTGACGACGACGGTACCATTCATATTGCTTCCGCCGATTCCGCCGCCTGCGACGCCGCTAAGAAGTGTATTGACGACATCGTGTTTGTCCCCGAGGTGGGCGCTCTGTATTACGGCCGTGTGGTACGTCTGATGACCTTTGGTGCCTTTGTGGAACTGGCTCCCGGCAAGGACGGTCTGGTGCACATTTCCAAGCTGGCCGACCACCGTATCGAAAAGGTGGAGGATGCCTGCAAGATTGGCGACATGATGTGGGTCAAGGTCACGGAGATTGACGAAAAGGGCCGTGTGAATCTGTCCCATAAGGACGCTGTCAAGGAAATCGCCGCCAAGGAAGCCGCCGGCGAAAAAGTTAAGTAAGTCTTTTCCGATAACGCCGTGGGGGGGGGGGGGGG
>JAAXZS010000082.1 GCA_012719745.1 Clostridiales bacterium
GTATAGCATTATACACCATCTATGCCAAAAAGTCTACCTATTTTTCCATTTTTACTCGCTTTGCACCCCTTCTTGTCACTGCAAAAGCCCCGTAAAAACCGGGCACGGTTTTGTGCCCGGCTTTTTGTTTGCATCATTTACAGCCACTTACGTATGGCCTGTCCGCAGCTTGCCGGGGAAAAATGGGTGCGGATGGTCTCCTGTCCGGCCAGGGCGATGTTTTTTCGGAATGCCGCATCCTCCGACAGGCGTCGCAGCTGTACGGCAGCGTCGGCAAGATCCGGTTCCGCCCAGTGCTGCCATGCATCGTAAGGCGGGCGGGCATTTTTCCCGATGAGAACCGGCCGGTACTTCACACAGCAGGCGTTGTGAGAATTGGTAAAATCCATGTTGCCCGACCAGCCTGTCACCACCACCGGTTTTCCCAGCAGCATCGCCTCGGCAATGGGAATACCGAAGCCCTCTGCCCGGTGCAATGACACGAAACAATCGCAAAGGCGTATCAGATCGTGTACCTCGGAAAGAGGCAGATTCTTCTCCACCAGAAAAATATTGTCAGCCGCCTGCGCCATGCGGCGGAGTTCTTCCGTTTCACGGGGCGCCTGTTCGGCATGGTTGACCTTGATCACCAGTCCATGCCGTCGATCATGGGGGCCGAAAGCTTTCAAAAAAGCGTCAATGGCGCCTTGGGGATTTTTACGTTGAGAGATGCTCAGCACATCATACATGGAAAGGAACAAAAAGCGATCCTCCGGCAGTTCAAAATCCCGCCGGGTCATTTCGCCGCCAGGGCATACCGTCACAGCCAGAGGCAGTGTACGCACAGGCACCGGCGATTTGGCGGCAATGGCCATCCGGCAGTAATCCGAGATGGTCCAAACTTCATCAAAAGGTGCAAAGCTGCCCTTCCACCGATCCGGAAATTCCGGCAGCTCCCAGGCCCAAAGGGCAATGTTGTACCGACCCCGCAGATGCTCCGCTCCCACCCGGGCAATCAGCTGCTGGGCGCAGTCGGCGTTGAAAACAAACAGATTATTCTTTTGAAACCCCTCGGGCTCAATGAGCTCGTCCCAGGGAGTGGCGGAAAAACCGTGGAGCCCGTCACCCCGCACGGCGCCGATGGACAAAGGGATGTCTGCGCTTTGGCAGCCGGCGGCCACCATGCCACCCAGCATACCCACGCCGAAGGAGCCGCCCAGATAGGTATACATCCGCAGGCCCTCTGTAAGGGTCGGCAGCGGCTGCCCCTCCAGACGGTGCAGCACCGCCTGATTTTTCTTTGTGTAGTAAGCCTGTTTTCCGTTTTCCAGCACGCTCCGTGGAATAACGCGGGAAACCCCGTGCTTGAGCGTGGTTTTCAGGCTCTGGTGTTCCATCATTTCTTCCTCTTTTATCTTTCGTTCAGTTCTTTGACAAATCGTCCCAGGGCGTCCTGCCACGGCGGCAGACGGGTAAATCCGTTTTCCGTAAGCTTTTCCTTGCAAAGGCGGGAGTTAAGGGGGCGTACCGCCGGCGTGGGGTAGTCACGCGTCAGAATGGGTTCTACCCGGCAGGTGGTGATACCTGCCGCTGCCAGTGTTTCCTTTGCCAGCTCGTAAGAGGAGCAAAAGCCCTCGTTGGTGGCGTGATAAACGCCGTAGCGCTCTGTTTGTATCATGTCGCACAGGAGTGCCGCCAGGTCCCGGGTATAGGTGGGAGAGGCAATCTGATCGGTGACGAAGCGGAGTACCTCCCGCTCCCGACCCAGGCGCAGTACCGTTTTGATGATGTTATTGCCGTTGACACCAAACACCCATGTTACCCGCACAATGAAATACTTGCCGAGGTTTGCCTGCACCGCATCCTCGCCCCTGGCCTTGGTGAGGCCGTAGTAATTGCAGGGGCAGCGGCGGTCCTCCGGCCGCCATTCCTTTGCTCCCGTGCCGTCAAAGACGTAGTCGGTGGAGATATAGAGCAGCTTGGCATCCACCGCCCGGCAGGCCTTTGCCACGTTTTCCGTGCCCGTCACATTGACGGCCCGGGCCGTGTCTTTTTCCGTTTCCGCCTTGTCTACGGCGGTGTAGGCGGCGCAGTGGATCACCGCGTCGGGGCGGTAGGCTTCCACCGCGGCCGTCACTTTGTCCCCGTCGGTCAGGTCAAAATCCCGGTGGCCCACGCCCTTATATTCGATTTTCAGCTCTTCCAAACGGCGGCACACATCAAAGCCCAGCTGTCCCGTGACGCCGGTTACCAGCACCTTCATCGGCCATTTTCCTCTCATTTTTACTGCAAAATTGTGAAAAAGCGGTGAAATATTTTCACCTTTTTTCACAGAAAACCGCCACATCCATCACAGCGCCGGCGGTGACCCTCACGATTTTCGCCAAACACGCCCGGTTCAATAATCTTGACCCCCAAAATGGCGGTGGATATAATCTTCGTTTTTTCACCTGTCCTCTATATCTTTTGGCTGCCGTATCTTTATCCCCAGATGATTTGTCCCACCCGGCGGCTAAAGCCCTGTTTCCAGAAGCGGCCCCTGCAATACCCCCGCAGGCGGGCCAGCTTTCCCTTTTGGAAAAGGGTGCCGTAAGAGCGGATCAATGCCTCCGTCCTATCCGGCATACGTCCATGATAACACGCTGCAAAGGCAGCGGCCTGTTGAAACGTGGCGAAAAAAGCCGCTTTCATCTTGTTTTGCTTCAGTTTTTCCGACACATAGGAAATGCTGCCTGCGTCCTTGGCGCCCACCGTATTGCTGCCGTGCTGGCGGTAATCGATGGTGGGCTCGTTTAAAAAGCCAACGTGCCCGCAGGCGGAGGCCAGCAGCGCCAGCCACCAGTCGTGCATCAGACACGCTTCCGGCAGCGTATCGCCCGCCAGCTCTGCCAGTGTCTGATTGACCATCACCGTGCAGCCGGTGCCCACATTTTGCACCAGCAGCTGCTCTATGCCGGTCTGATGGCCGTCCAGACGGGAATATTTCAAAAAGGAGGGAGCGATCTCTCCCAGCTGCCCGTTCACCACACGCAGATCCGTATGCACGAGGGCGGGCACTTTTTCGTCCGTCTCCGTTTTTTTCATCAGCGCCAGTGTCTTTCGCACCTTGTCGCTGTGCCAGATATCGTCCTGGTCGCAGAACATCAGATAGGGCGCCTGTCCTTTAAAATGGGAGAGCAGGTGCATAAAATGCTTCTGGGCGCTGCCGAAATGAACGCCCGACTGATAATACGTTATTTTTTCGGGATATGTTTGAGCATACTCCGCTAAAATGGCCGGGCTTTCATCCCGGGAGCAGTCGTCCGACAAGACAAGGCGCCAGTCACCCCAGTCCTGGGCCAGAATGGATTCGATCATGGGGCGCAAATACGCGCTGCCGTTATAGGACGCCAGCAGGATCAGCACCGCCGGGTTTTGCTCATTCATGATTTATCTTCCGTTTCCCGCAGCAAATTTTGAAGAAGCGCCTCATACTGCCGGCAGATCACCCGCAGATCAAAAAGCTCTGAAAAGGCCCGCCGGGCATTTTCCCGCAGCAAGAGCAGCTCCTGCCCGCTCATGGAGGTCGCCTGCCGGGCGGCCTCGCTGCCGTCGCCGCTTACCTGCAGGCCGATATGTCTTTCCCCGATCAGTCTTTGCGTATCAGCGGGGATATTGGACAGGAGGGGCAGTCCGTGCTTGAGATAATCCACCGACTTCATGGTAAGGCCGATGCAGACGGCGGATTTCATGAAATTCAGCCCAAAGTGGCAGCCGTTCATAATGGCGTGCTTTTCCGCCTCGTCATATATAATGCCGTGATAGACCACCTCGGCGCCCGCCGCCGCCGCGCCGCTGAGCAACTCCTGCTGTCGTTCGCCACCGCCGATGACATGCAGCGTCACAGGGCGGTATTTCACCGCCTCGCGCAGAAAACCGCAGATGCCGGGGATGTCAATGATATTGTTGATGGCACCCAGATAACAAAGCTGCAAACGCTCAAAGGTGCCGGTATAGTCAACGGAAACACCGGTAAGCGGCCGGGCCGCCAGATAGACCGTCCGGATGGAGGAAAAGCCCAGCTTTTCCCGGAATAGATCACACTCCGCTGTCACAAGGTCGGCGTATTTGAGGTTTTGATCCCGCATACCCGCCCAGATGTGAAAAGGAACGCCCAGCAGCCTTTTCATCCGGCCAAAGGGAAATGTCTCCGGCCAGAGATCAAAAAGGTCAAAGATTAGGCGCACCTGGGGGTGGCGTCTTTTATAGGCCGCGCCGTATTTTGCCAGATAATTGGGGGGCAGCAGAGCCACCACCAAGGCTGGTTCCTCCCGGGTTTCCAGCCAGCGGAACACATCACGGGCATAGTTTTTATGAGAGAGAATCCGGTCAAAGGACAGATTTTTCTGATAGGGTCGGGCGTGGAGCTGCACGCAGCCGGGCACCGGGCACCTAAACACGCGTTTAGACGAGTGGTCGAAATCACAGGTCACATAGGTGGTGGCAAAGCCCGCGGATTTCAAATACTCGTCTATCGCAAAAAGTCTATGACCATAGTGATCGGAGCAGCTGATGAGATAGGCTGTCCTTTTACTTTCCATGCCTATCCTCCTTTGTGGTATCCTCAAAGGCCTCCGTACTCTCGTCCGGAGTCAGAAGAACCAGAATGGTGCGCAGGATCAGCTTGATGTCCAACCAGATGCTGTACTGCTCGATATAGGTCAAATCCAGAATCAGCTTGTCTTTGGGGGAGGTATTGTACTTGCCGTAAATTTGCGCCATGCCGGTGAGTCCCGCCTTGGCCCGCAGCCGATAGGCAAACTCCGGCAGTTCATCGGTATACTTGTCCACATTTTCCAGCATCTCCGGTCGGGGTCCCACAATGCTCATATCACTTTTTAAAACGTTGAAAAGCTGGGGCAGCTCGTCGCTGCGAAACTTACGGATGAAATGGCCCACCTTGGTAATGCGGTCGTCATCCTTGGTGACAGAGCGGTTTACGGTATCCTTTTCCCGCATGGAACGGAATTTAATAACTTTGAACACACGGCCGGCATAGGTAGCCCGCTCCTGCTTGTAAAACACATGGCCGCCGTCCTCCAACTTAATGGCAAGAGCCGTTATCAGCATGAAGGGCGAGGCGATCACAAGACCCACAGAGGCGATGAAGAGGTCCATGGCCCGCTTCACGATCCGCTGCTCAAATGTGAGTCCCTTGGCAGGTGAATAGATCATGGACTTATCGTCAAAAAGGACACGCTCACCCCGCATGGTGACGATGTCCATCATCTCCACGCTGTAATAGATCTCTTTTTTTGTCTGATAGCAATAGTCAATGAGGCCGATCCGCTCCGATGCCGCCAGATTATAGATGAAAACCCCCTCATACTTGTCGATGAGGCTGAGAATATCCGGGTGGTCGGGATAGGCGATCTCTTCAATACTGTACTGCTTTTTCAGCCGCCCTACCTTCCGAACAAGAGACTCCACATCCTCCCCGTGCTGGGTGATGACAAGGCACCGGAGCGGCTTGTTGATGCGGAAATAGAGATCGTTGCCAAGATAGGTCAGCACCACGATCAGCAAAATCTGGATTAGAAATACCTCAAGCAGCAGCACAGGCTGCTCATAGACAAAGCGGCCGCCATGCACCACTGTTGTGTTCATAATACACAAGAACAAATGGGTGATGAGGTCGGTGACAAAGACGGTCAGCACCAGCGCGAAAATAATAGGCTTACTCTTTCGCTTGCCGATGTCATAACCGCCGTACACCCGGCTCATTAGGATATAGACCACAACAAATGTGATCCAGGTGATGCCGGAAGTTCGGCTGAAATTCAGCAAATAGAAATGCCGGACGCCGAACAGTCCGAAAAAGGTCAGCCAGCAAAGGCCGAACATCACCAGCTTCATCAATGTGATAATACTATGTTTAAATCGCTGCAGCATGTCAGTTACACTTCTCCTGCATGATAATTCTTTGGTAACGAGGGGCACTCAACCCATCATAATATGCAACACTATAGCAGATGCACCACTGGAAATCAACTCTTTTCGGGGTCTCCCACCTGCTGCCACAAATAGAGGCGGCTGTCAAAATCCCCCATGACCCGGGTCCCTCCATCATAACCTGTGCCGCTGAAGTTCTGCCGGGGTGAAAAGCCTGCCGTCATGAAAAAGCCGCCTGAGGCCGTCATGTCCTCCGCCGTCTCCCGCAGTCCCAACACCCGATCCGCCGCGGACACCACAAAGGAGTCCTTTTTAAGATGCACCGGGGAAATCTGGTTGACCAGCGAGCCGAAATCTTTCAGGCTTACAGAAATTGGACGGCGGGAGCGATGGTAAAGTTCCCCATGTTTAAGTCCCTTTGCCCGCAGACGGTCAAGGCCGCTGTTGGGATGGTTCTCCCCCACGAACCACAGACCCGCCGCCTGCTTCCGATCCGCAGAAACCGTCATGAGAAAGGCGCTGTCCGCTGTTTCTTCGCAGCGGTACAGCGTACCAAACTGGAAAAGACGGCGATGTTTTTTATAAAAGTCGATCTGCCCCTTTATCTCCCGCTTCTCCTCCCCTGTCAGCTCCGACAGGTTCAGCTCATAGCCCAGCAGGCCGAAGGCCGCCACCTGAAAGCGACTGTGCAGCGGCGTGCGGCGCAGCGTCTGATGGTTGGGGCAGTCAGACACATGGCAGCCCATGACGGAGGGGGGATAGCCGTAGCTGTAACCCCTTTGTATCCGCTGGCGGCAAAGGGCGTCGGTATTGTCGCTGACCCACATCTGGGGCATATAGCACAGCATACCCAGATCCGCCCTGTTTCCGCCGGAGGCGCAGCTTTCAAAAAGCACCTGAGGAAATTCTGCCGTCAGTTCCTCTAAAATGCGGTAAAGGCCCAGCATATAGCGGTGGGGTACCTCCCCCTGCTGCTCCGGCGGCCAAAAGGAGGACCAGGTGTCGGTCATAATCCGGTTCATATCCCACTTGACATACCGGACACCGGAGGAAAGGACACGGCGCATGGCCTCCGTCACATAGGCGCAGACTGCCGGTCGGGAAAAATCCAGCACATACTGATGCCGCCCCACCGCCTGCTCCTTCCGGCCCACAATCCAGTCGGGATGGGTTCGGAAGAGATCGCTGTCCTCACTGACCATCTCCGGTTCCACCCAAATGCCTGTCATCAGTCCCAACTTATCCAGCTGGGAAACAAGACCCTTGAGACCCTCCGGCAGCTTTTTGGGGTTGGCTGTCCAGTCGCCCAGAGACGAGGTATCGTTCTCCCGGCGGCCAAACCAACCGTCATCCAGCACAAAGAGTTCCACCCCCAGCGCCTTGGCCTCTTTTGCCAGCGCCAGCAGATCTTTCTGGCGAAAATGGAAATAGAAAGCCTCCCAGCTGTTGAGCAGCACCGGGCGCTCCCGATCCCGCCACAGGCCCCGCACGATATGGGCCTGAATAAAGCGGTGCATCCCGCGGCTGACGGCGCCGAAGCCTTCGCCATAGGTCATGACCGCCTCCGGCGCGTCAAAGGACGCACCGGGCTGTAAAAGCCAGCGGAAGCCGTCGGGGGCAATCCCCTGCAGAAAGCGCACCTGTCCGTAGGCATTTTCGTCGGCGCAGAAATAATGATTGCCACTGTAAAGCAGATTGAAGCCCCAGCACCGGCCCGTTTCTTCAGAGGCATCCTCATCGCAGAGCATGACAAAAGGGTTGCAGCGGTTGGAGGAGGTGCCCGTCCGGCTGACGCCCGACACCGTGCCCCGGCAGGGGCGAACGGTCTTTTCCATCTCCCGGGCCCAGGCACCCCCAAAGGACACCATTCGATAAGAGCCTGCCTCAAAATCCACCTGATTGCTCATCAGACGCAGAACCGTCACCGGCTCCCGTCCGTCATTGGTCAGTCTTGCCCAGCGAGTAATGACATTTTCCTTTTCATAAACGGTATAGAAAAGCTCCAGCGTAACAGCGCGGCTTTTATCGCAGAGGACGAGACGCAGCGTTTCACCGCCCCCCGCGGCACAGGGAAGCCCCGCCGGCGTCTGCCGCTCAGTCTTCTCCCAGCTGACCGGCGCAAAACAACAGGCACGGCCGCCGTCCGCGAACAGCAGCTCCGCTCCGCACTCCCGCAGGTCGCCCCAGCCGGGCGTTCCCACCTCCAGAAGGCGGTTTTCAAGGGAAATATTTGCCGACAGGAGCGCACCGTTCCCCGGCGCGTGGCGCCAATCGGGAACGAGGTGGGCATAGTCCGACTGCCGCGGCAGCCGTGCACCGTAATACAAATGCTGCGGCAGGCCCGCCGCCGTGGAAAACGCATAGGCCGTCTGATCGGTTGTCAGCAGAAACAGCCCGTCTTTCTCCTGGATCATCTGTCACACCTCATCCCATATTAAGTCATTATAAATTATACCACCTCAGAAAAATAATGATGGCATTTTTGTAAATTTTTTGTCACAACATTGTCACACCGTGCGGCGGTGCGGGTAGACAGATCCGTTACGACCCGTTATAATATTATCAAAAACAGACCGGGGAGGAATTCTTTATGGAACAAAATACGTCGCTCCCGCTGAAGGGCGTGCGGGTACTGGAGCTGTCCACTGTGGTGGCGGCGCCCACAGTAGGACGTATCATGGCCACCTACGGGGCCGATGTCATCAAGGTGGAACCGCCTAACGGCGATCTGCTGCGTCCCGTGGGCCGGGGGCAGTATCTGCCCGCCGAGGCAAACAACAATCCCCTCTTCGACCTTTTTAACACCGGCAAAAAAATGGTAGTGCTGAACCTGAAAAAGCCGGCGGGCATGGAGGCTTTTCACAAGCTGCTGGCGGGGAGCAACGTATTTATCAGCAACATCCGCGCCCAATCCCTGACCCATCTGGGACTGGACTATGACACGCTGAAGGGAAAATATCCCCGGCTCATCTGCGCACACTTCTCGGGTTTCGGCCTTAAGGGCCCCGATGTGGAACGGCCGGGTTTCGATTCCACCGCTTTCTGGCTGCGTACCGGCCCCTCCCAGGACTGGCTGACACCGGGTGCTTTTCCCATGCGCCCTGCCTTCGCCTTCGGCGATCTGGCCACCGCCTCCAGCTTTCTATCCGGTATTCTGATGGCGCTCTACGCCCGGGGCAATACCGGCCACGGCACGCTGGTGGAGACCTCTTTGCAAGGCTCCGGCATCTGGTGCAGCGCCTCCGCCGTTCTCAATTCCCAGTACGGGAAGGGCTATCCCTCTCACCGCAACGAGCCTTGGGATCCCTTCTCGGACTATTATCGGTGCGCCGACGGAGAGTGGCTGGCGGTGATGGAAAAAGAATATTCCCGGGACAAAGCCACCCTCGCCAAAATTCTCGACATGCCGGAGCTTATCACCGATCCGGAGCTGCTGGATCTGCCCACCATGCGTCAATATGGCCGTTTGCAGGGGCTGTCCCGGAAAATGGAGGCGCTGATGCGCACAAAACCCTGCGCTTACTGGGAACAGCTTTTCGACGCCAATGATATTCCCAACGAGCGGCTGCGGCATTACAGGGATGTCTGCCATGACGAGCAGGCGCTGGCCAACGATTGCTTTGATTATGTCACCTATCCAGACGGCAAAACGGCCGCTATGCCGGTGCCGCCCATTGCTTTTTCAGACTACGCCCGGCTCCCCACCGCCGCTACAACGCCCATGGGGCAGGATACCGATACGGTACTGGCACAATTGGGATACACCGAGCCGCAGATTGCCGCGCTGCGGGATGCGGGCGCCATTTGAAGCATACATAAAAAGGGCTCCTCCGAATGAAACCTCGGAGGGGCCCTTTCCTTATTCAGTTTAGGAAAACAGAAGTGCGCCCGCACCGTAGGTCACAAAGGCGACAATAATGCCTGCCCCCACAACGCCCAGAGCAATCGCCGGGAACGCCCGCTTCATGGGCATCTCCAGCATGGCCGCCACCAGAGCGCCCGTCCAAGCACCGGTCCCCGGCAGGGGGATGGCCACCAGTATAAAAAGGCCCCAAAAGGCGTATTTTTCCACTGAGGCGGACTTTTTCTCCGCCCGCAGTTCCAACTTTGTCACCAGATTATTGAGCCACTGGCTTTTGGTTCGCAGCCAGGCAAAAATTTTGCGGATAAAGATGATGATAAACGGAACCGGCACCAGATTTCCTACAATGGACACCACAATGGCCACCCAGAAATTCAGGCCGTTTGCTACAGCAATAGGTATAGCGCCCCGCAGCTCGATGATCGGCACCATGGAAATGGCAAAGGTGGTAATGATCTTACCAAACAGGCTTCCCCACAGGTTCAAAATAACATCCTCCCTGTTTGCGGCACATTTTGTGCCTGTTTTGAGTCAATTGTACTTTATTTTAATCGGTAACAGGCGGAATGTCAATCGAAGAAATCGTCTTTGGCTCTTCCGGCAAATCTTTTACAGGTTCCGAACGGGACCATTGCATTGTCTGAATAAAGTCAATCAGAAGCGATGAGATTATCACGGTAAGCAGTGAAAACACAATGCGTGTCAACGGAATATAGGTAAGCGACAGTACCAGCACCGTCAGATCCGTGGTAAGATAGGCCTTGGAAATTCGCCATCCGGTCACGCCGGAGATGGTCAGCGCCAGCGCGTCATCGCCGCCGCAGGAGCCTCCCTGCCGGATCACCAACCCTACGCCTACGCCCACAAATAAACCGCCCGCCACAGCCGCCAGCAGCGGCAGTGACGAAAGGTCGGGCAACAGCGGCGGGAACAGCTCCCACAGCCGGAAAAAGCCTGCCAGGGCAACGCTGGAAAAGATGGACAGCCGTATGAACCCGCCGCCCAACTGTCGGAAAGCCAGCGCATAGCAGGCCGCGTCCAACAGCGGAGACAGTATGGCGGGGGACCAGCCCAGCCAGTGATTCGCCAGCAGGATCAGACCGATCACGCCGCCCTCCGTCACGCCGGTCTGCTGATGGATATTGTGAATGCCAAAGGAAGTAACAGCCGTTCCCAGCAGAATCAGCAACACCTGCCGCCACGTTACACCCTCTATGCACCAGTTGAAAAACTTTAATGCTTTTTGCAGGATCTTCTTCATATTCGATGGACTCCTCTCTTCCTTTACAGGATAAACCCTGGTATAATACTAAGGTCAAGAAGAATTTCTTATGGCGGTGGAGGTACACATGAAAAACGTCTACAAAATTCATGAGATTTCCCAGCTCTACGGCATCGGCGTGGATTCCCTGCGATACTATGAGAAGCTGGGCATTCTCAAGCCCCGGCGGGATACCAACGGCTACCGCCTTTATCAACTCAAGGATCTCTATAAACTCAATATTATCCGCGACCTGCGGCAGCTGGGCTTTTCCATGGCACAGATCAAAGAATACCTGGACGGTCAAAATCTAGGGCAAACCCTGACGCTACTGACCCAGGAGGAATCGCTCTTGTGCCGGAAAATTGAGGAATTTACCGCCCGGCGGCAGGTGCTGCGTCAGCGAATCTCCTTTTTAGAGCAGACACGGGAGCAGTCCGTGGGGCAGGTCACTCTTCAGCAGCTGCCCCAGCGGCTTTGCGTACAGCTCAGTGAACGCATGACCCGGGACGAGGAAATGGATTTTGTCATCAAGAAGCTGCAGCGAAAATACGAGTCTGTATTTCCCCATTTGGGCAGTCAGACCATCGGCGCCTTTTTTTCGCCGGAGGATCTGCGGCGGGGACTGTCCAATGTGTTTACCTCTGTGTTTTTTATCCTGGAGCAGGAGGAGGCCGATATGGATTTCACTTTGCCGGCGGGACAATACCTCTCCTGCTTTTATCGGGGGGATTACACCCAGAACAGCCGGTGGCTTGCAGCCATAAACAATTTTGCCGCACAAAACGGATTGCATCTCACCGGCGTTCCCTTCGAGCTTTACCACGTGGACAACCGAGAAACCATGCGTCCGGAGGAATTCCTGACAGAACTTCAGGTGCAGGCAGAGCCGGACTGATGCCCCTTTGCACAGTAGAAAAGAGCCGCCGCGGTTTTCCACCGCGGCGGCTCTTTTAAATTACCTTTTACTTTTCGTGAAGGATCAGCTCTGTCACATCGGGGCGGGCATAATGGCCACAGGGGTCAAACTCCATGCGGGCACGGATCGCCTCGTCGGGGTTAATGTCGGCATAAATGAGGCACTCCTTATTCCACACCGGTTCCGTTACATAGTGGCCATAGGGGTCGATTACCGCCGAGCCGCCATTGCAGGGCGCCTGGGGCAGGCGTTCCATCTCTTCGGCCGCGGAGCCGTGATAGCCGGTGGGATACATATCCTTTGTAAAATACTGATTCACGTGGAAAACAAAGCACTTGCCTTCTATGGCAATGTGGCGAATGGTATCGTGCCACTCGGCATTATTGTTGGTGTTGGGACACAGATACAAAGACACGCCCTTACTGTACAGAGCCGCCCGGGCCAGGGGCATATAGTTTTCCCAGCAGATCAGGGACCCCATTTTCCCCCAGGGGGTATCCGCCACGGGAAAATAGCCGCGATTGGCATCGCTCCAGATCAGGCGCTCCGCACCGGTGGGCTTGAGCTTCCGGTGGTTGCAGAGCAATTCTCCCGTAGGCGCGAAAATCATATTGGAGCAGTACAGGGAGCCGTTGTCATAGTCCCGCTCCGTATAGCCGATGCTCACGTAGGCATGAGCCTCGGCGGCAGCCCGGCCAATACGATCGGTATCGGCACTGGGGCACAGGACTGCGTTATCGTAGTAAATCTTCCAATCGTCCCGGCAGGCCTCCGTGCGGGAACCCACGGTAAAACCGTAAGTGAGGCCATAGGGATAACAGGGAATCACGGACTCCGGGAAAACGATCAGCTCCGCACCGTTTTTTCCCGCTTCCGCAATCTGGCCGCACACCTTGGCAATGGTGGCATCTTTGTTGAAAAGAACCGGCGTGGCCTGCACCAGAGCCACCCGAAGATTTTTCTGTAAATCTTTCATTTTTCCCTCCCCAATCCGCATGGCAAATTCTTTGTCTGTATTGTAGCACAGAGGGTTTACGCTGTAAAGAAGTTTGCCCGCTATTGGTGCCCGGGACATCCCTTTTTGGGTGGAAACAGATCTTCCCTGCACGGCGTTCCTGCATCTAATGCACGATGCGAAAATGAGGCTTTTGGCGGTGTAGTGGTGAAAGACATTTCCCCTTTTGCCGAAAATACAGACGTGGCAAAACAGAGCGATAAATGAAAAGCGGACTATAGGCAGGAAGCAGGAAGCCGGTGGACGGCTGCCTGCTTCTTCTTTTATTTCCTTTATTTGGACGACTGTGCCGTAAAGAATTCGACAAAAAATTTCTCTGATTTCAGGTTATTTAAAGGTAAGATCGTCAAAATAACAAAAATAGAAAACAGCCGCTTTATACCGCTTGTTTCCTTTGACCCATTCTCCCAACGAAAGGAATTTATGCACTTGAAACGTTCTTTATTAATCTTTACTTTTTTATGTTTTCTTTCTGTGCTGATTGGACTGGCGGTCCATTTTAACCAACAGATATCTGCCCCAGAGGAGAGTGTACCGGACACGACGCCTGCCGCCGATGAGGGGGAGGCTTTTGATTTACAGCCATCCACCGAAAAACAGCTGGCCGGTTCCGGCTCCGTCACCTATGCCGCCGGCGTGAATAAACTGAGCAGTCAGCAGGAAACGCTGCTCAAAACCTATATGGATACCTGGTATCAGGCGCTGGGAACGCTGTCCGACAATTCCTTTACCGATGTAATCTGTGATACGGAGGCAGCGGCCTTCAATCAAGACTGTCTTACCTTTCAGGTGGAGATGCGAGCCAATGAGACGCTGGATTATTCTCTGACTTCCTACAGCTACACCCTGACCTGTACCGATATTGAGGACAACGGGGATGGCACCCTCACCATCCGGGCAGAAGAGGACTGCACCCAACGCTTTACAGCACTGCAAAATGTGGATTCCCAACGGTTCGATGTCTTTCATCTGTTCACGCTGAAGCAGGTGGACGGTGTGTGGAAGATACAGCGTCATATTCAGCCGGACACCCTCTTTTACCTGCTCTACGAGGGTGATGATTACTATGGCGAGTACACGGACGAGTGGGCCTTGCAAGAGGCGGAGGATCTGTACCGCACGAAGATGCCCAACTATCTGGCCCGCATACTCAGCGCCCGCAAAACGTATCTGGCGGACACCGGCGCAGTGACGCTGCCCACCGTGGATCACACCTACAATGCCGCAGCGGCACTGGCCTATGCCGACACCTATGTGGGCAGCCGCAGCGACGACTGGGGTGACTACAGCGATGTCGGCGGCAACTGCCAGAATTATGTGTCCCAATGTCTGAACGCCGGCGGCATTCCCGAGGATGTGTATGGGGACGATGTGTGGGAATGGTACTCCTACAGCGACTATACCGTCTCCTGGACGGTAGTGGGCGCCTTTATGGATTACGCCGCCTATAACAACGGTTACGGCCTTTACGCCCTCACTGATGTGCCCTATACCAGCGGCACGGCGGGGGATACCCTCCATGTGGGTACCGAAGATACCTGGCAGCACTCCACTTTGATCTCCGCTCCGGTGCGGGATGCAGGCGGCGACATCGTGGACTATCTGGTATACTCCAATACGGGCGACCTGAAAAATTACCCCGCCAGCCTGTATGGATATTCCCAGTTCTCTATCGTCAAGATTGTCGGCTGGAACGATTGAGTCCTCTTGTCGCATAATGTCCTAATTGCAAAATGAAAAGAGGCCTGCCCCGTGTCCAGCATCACCACGATTTTCTGCTGAAACCGGAAAAAGGCAAAGTTTTCGTCGGTATTGGGCGATATGGGCTTGTCTGTTGCAGCCTTCACCTGATTGTCGTCATAGAAAACGGGAGCAAAGGTGAGGATCACAGTGTCCGCTCCACTCTTGGGCCCGTACTCCTTGAAAACAAAAAGTGCCGAAACATCCATTAAATCAGGTGTTTCGGCACTTTTTTGGAGCTGGATGCGAGATTCGAACTCGCGACCGCTGGTTGTAGATAAGGGTGGGTATTTCATAAACACAGCCGCCGGGGCGTTCCCCCACGGTTGCATGGTCGTATTGCGTTATCTGCCCAACTGATCAATCTCATGAAACATAAATCTCATTCGGTCAATGCGCTTATCCGTATGATAGTGTCCACAATACCATTTTTTATAGGCAATCCGTTTTTCAAGCTCGTCCAGCCATTCCTCTGTGCTCTTGTCAATCGATCGTTGATCCATGTCTTGAATAAAGACTTCCTTCGGCTCGTATCGGATAGGGCAGGTATGAGAAAGTACAACATCTATCTTGTTCCCTCGGCTTAAAAGCTGTTGTTCGACCGCAGTCTTAGTCTGTGCGTCCGGCTGCTCATTGTTCCACCAGTTCATCCCTCGCGCAAGACGGTATTCCTTGTCCACGCTGTACGCTCCACCGATAACAATTGCGGAGATTCCGTCCAGCTCATAAATCTCGGCATCCTTTGCAAACAGAATGTTGGGGTACTCCGTTTCCACAAACACCTTGCCACCGTGCCACTCCCGCTGCGTATAAAGTCCTGTGCATTCCGGGCGCGCCTCATGATTCCCGTGAATGCAGAAGAAGGTAATAGGGAGCGATGCAAGTATCTTTTTGAGCATTGCGTCACGGTAGTCCTCATAGTAGTTGATGCCGGCATCGCCGAGAATGATAAGCGTGTCCTCCAGTGTTGTATGAAGCCGGTCGCAGAAGGCGGCACAAGCGCGGAAGTCGCCATGCGTGTCACCGGTCACAAGAAACATTCACAAATCACCTCTACCTTGTAATGTTCTATTGTCCGTCCCCGCTCTTTTTCACTTCTTCCTCCAGAGCGAGGAAGCGGTCGAAGTCGCTTTCGTACAGGCGATCCTGCACGATGCGGTAGCGCTCGAACTCGCTCTCGGCATGGGCTCTGGCGATCTCGGCGGTAATTTTCCCCGCGTCCATGAGAATCTCCCGGTCGGCGGCAGTGAGAAAAATATCCAGCCGCTTCGTCCAGTCCTCCATGGTCATGGGGATGTGCCGACGCGCGCGATCCTCGGCCAAATCGAGATAAGCAGACACGATAAGCTGCAGGGAATGAAGCTCGTCCTCGGTGAGATAATTTTTGGCGACGGAGACGTCGCTTTTGATGATCTTTCCGTCCGGTGCATCCTTCCATGAGGTCAAGCCCATGTGGGGCTTGTCCGCATCGGCACGCTCGTAAATGACCTCGGCGGCGGTGTGTCCGTGGACGGCGAAGTGCATCTTATTTTGCACCTTGGCAAAAAAGTCTTTGGTCGTTTTCGCCGTGCGGTCATAGTCCAGCGCAGTGGCATAGATGTCTGTAATCTTCTGATAGAACCGGCGCTCCGACAGGCGAATCTCGCGGATCTTTTCCAGCTGTTCCTCAAAATACTTTTCTGTGAGGATGGTGCCGCTGTTTTTCAGCCGCTCGTCATCCATGACCCAGCCCTTGATGGTGTAGTCCTTGACAATGGCATTGGCCCACTTGCGAAACTGTACGGCCCGCTCGTTACCCACCTTGAAGCCCACGGCGATGATCATTTGCAGATTGTAGTGCATGACCTCGCGACTTACCTGACGGGTACCTTCAGATTGAACTATCCGGAATTTCCGGATAGTTGCGTCCTCAACAAGTTCGGCATCCGCATAAATTTTTTTGATATGTTCATTGATCGTACGGGTATCAACGCCATATAGCTCTGCCATCATCCTTTGCGTCAGCCAAATGTTCTCATCCTCGTAGCGCATTTCCACGCTGCTTTCCTGCTCGCCGACAGCGGCGGCGTAGGTCAAATACTCCGCCGCACTGGAGCGGATGGTGACTTCATTTTTCTTTTTAGGCATATCAGAATACCCCCTTTACCGGAATAATTTTTATTATATCACACTGACCGCGGGGATGGAAAGAATGATTCCCATCCCCGTTCAGATTCGCAAAGATTTCATGCCGGACAGGCAGCGTCAACCGGCTCCTCTGTAACCTCATTCTGCCCGATGGGGAGCATAACACGATTGTTTGACAACTGCTCCGCTGTGTCGATATATCCGATAAACTTGTAGTGGATGTCCACCCGCTGGCTCTTGCTGCCGTCGGGATTATCCGTTTTTTCATGCACCACGATCTTTTCAATGAGCTCGTTGAGGATATGTGCGTCCAGCTCCTGAATGTTAATGTACTTCCAGATGATTGGCAGAAACTTTTCGATGTTGTCATAGACCTTTTCGCTTTGGGCGACTTCCGCCGTCAGCTTTTCCCGCCGGACCTTCAACAGCTCCTGCTCCCGTTCATAGCCGGGAGCCATGGCCTGATAGCGCTCCTCGCTGATCTTCTCCAGCGCTGCGTCCTCATAGAGCTTAGTGAGGATTTTACCCAGCTCGGCTATACGCTTATCCACGGCGTCCAGCTCCCGCTTGCACCGCTCCGTCTCCTGCTTCTTCTTATCTGCCTTGGCGGCGATGAGCATGTCCATGTACTGCTGGGTCGCAAGCCGCGCGGCAGAGGCGTTGCGGCGAATATCCTCCAGCACCAGTCGGTTCAGCGTCTGCCAGCCGATGGCGTGGGAGGTGCAGCGGGCTTTTCCGTAATTTTTATAGACCCAGCAGGAGAAACCGGTGTATCGCTGCTTCTTGGCATCGTAGCTCACGTTCAGAGAGGAGCCGCAGTCAGCGCACTTGACCAGACCCGCGAAGGGTTGCACCTCACCGCCGGAGTTTTCCCGCCGCTTGGCCTTCATCATCTGATGCACAGTGTCCCACAGTTCCTGCGTGATGAGTGCCTCGTGGGTGCCGGGCGTGATGATCCAGTCCTCCTCCGGCGTTGGGATGCGGGTTTTATCAAAGAAACCCTTGGTTTTTGTCCTGCCGAATACCGTCTCGCCCAGGTAGACGTTGTTGTTTAGAATAGCCCGGATGGAGGTGGCGTGCCAGTCGAAGGGCTTGCGCCAGTAGTCACTGTTTTTGTAGTAGTCCGGATTGTTCTGGTTGAAATAGGCCTGTGGATTGAGCACGCTGCGCTCCCGCAGGATCTTCGTCATGCGCACATAGCCGACGCCGTCCGCGAACATTTGGAAGATGTCCCGCACCACATCGGCGGCAGGGGGATCGACTAGCAGATGGTGGCGGTCAGCGGGATCTTTCAGATAGCCAAAGGGCGGTCGGCTGCCAAGATACATACCGGACTTCGCCCGCGCCCGGTGTGCCGCTTTCGTCTTGCTGGACGCCTGGCGGGCATAAAAGGAGTTGATGACGTTGGTGAAGGGCAGCACCAGATTGTCGATGCCGTTGATTGAGTCGATATTCTCCGCTACCGAGATAAACCGCACGCCCTTCTCCTCAAAGTAGTGCTCAATGTATAGTCCCATCTGGGCATACTCGCGCCCGAAGCGGCTGAGGTCTTTGACGATGACCATGTTAATGGTACCGGCCTCGATGTCGTCCAGCATCCGCTTGAAGTCCGGGCGATCGAAGTTAGTTCCGCTCCAGCCGTCGTCGCAGTAGTAGCCGCCGATGGTAATGTGGTGATCGGTGCAGTATTGCGTGAGCAGGGTTTTCTGGGTTTGGATGCTGCCGCTCTCGCCGACGCTTCCGTCATCCTGACTGAGACGGCAGTAGATTGCCGCATTGTATTCCATAGGGTTCGCCTCCTTAGCCATACACAATACCGTCAATCGTTTTCAGAAGCTATACCAGAACCCAACAAAGATTCCTTCGAAAGTTCATCGGGTTTAGCTGCTTCAAAGGAATCGCTGATAAGCTGTCCCATCTTTTCAAACAAATTCTTGTCTCCATCGTAGAAGCTGAAGGTCACATACTGCACGCCGCGGATGGTCGTGGTGTTGACCCGAAAATCGCCCTTGAATAAAAACATATTTTTCTCCCTTCGCGGATGCAAAAATCACATTCGCATCTGCATGGTTTGTTCTTCGTCCTCGTGGTCGTCGGCTTTCTGCCCGGGTGCCAGCTTTCGCTTCTTGCTACGCTCGTGATGAGTTGACTTGGTGGTTGCATCCATCACGGGAGCAGCATCCTGATTGCGCTCCAGAGCGTGCCCCAGCTCGACCACGCTGCCCAGAGCACCAGCGCTATTACTGGAATGAGCAGTAGTGCAGGGGACAAGCGCGTCAGATGTGGCTTGGGCAGACGGAGCGAAAAACGCTGCTCTTTCTTTTTCCCAGCCTGTTCGATCAGGCTCCGTATTGCCGCCACATCCCGCGCCAGCGCCGCGACCTGCTCTCGCGTCGGTTGTGTACCCGCCTGCTGGGACAGCTCCCGCACAAGGGCTGCCTGCGTCGCCGTGCGGCGATTCAGCGAGGCAAGGGCCATCAGCAGCTCCGCCCATTCCTCCTGCGTCGGATGCTGCTCCACGGAAATCGACACGGGCGGCTGCTCCGGTGGGGATGCCGGCTTCTGCGGTAGATTCCGCTGCTTCAATTCCTCCATGGACAATTTTTTCTCGGATTCCAAATTCACGTTCCATCGCTCCCTTCAAATAGCGTTCATCATGCAACCGGTCGTCCCGGCACTGATAGCCGGACGGAATGGTGTAGGTAATACTTGCGCGGGACTTTTCCCAACGAATTTTGTATCCCTCTGATTTCATCAGGGAAATGAACTCCTCGCGGCTGGCGGCAAACCGCATGCAGTTGTCGATGGTGTTGATGAGCCGCAGCTTCCAACTCTCGCCCTTGACGGCGGAACGGTACTCCCGCGCGCTCATGCCGCCGGCTTTCTTCTGCTGCTTGGGCAGTACGGACAGATGGTGACTGAGACAGATCTCATCCGAGAGCGGACGCAGCGTAGCAAGGGTTTGCGGCCCCTGCCGAAGCATCTTGCCGGTTTCAAAGCAGACGGCGTTGACGATAAAATGCGTGTGGATGTGCTCAGCGTCAATGTGGGTGGCGATGAGAACCTCGCTGTCCGGCCAAGCCCGCGCCGCGAATTCCTTCGCTACCTCATGGGCGGTCTCTCCGGTAATTGGCTCCTCTGGATGAAACGACTGGACGTAGTGATAAAAATAAACCGGGCTGTCCTTGCGGTGCATGGTGCGGGTGGCAAGGAACTCCTGAAAGGCCAGCTGCGGATTGCAGTTCTGTCCACTGACCAGTTGCTGTCCGTTCTCCTGCATCGTCTTGTCCTTCTGCGACACATAGCCGGTAACGCCGCCCAGCGTACCGGCGGATTGGCGCTCGTATTTGATAAAGGTGACCGTCGCCATCAGTGTTCCTCCTGCTGTGCCAGCGCCTGCACGCTGTTGTAAAGAACCGCCAGCGCCGCCGTTGCATCACCCAAGTTGACCTCCGCAATGCGTCCCATGTTGGCGAGGACGGTAAGCTGGTTGAGGTTCCTCCCGATGCCCTTCAGTTCGCGGGTGATTTCCGGCAGACCGTCCACGACCACAACCCGATGCCGCATGGCGGCGGCGCGGACGTATGCTCCTACTGGCAGCTGAGCGGTATCCGCTCTCGCCGCGATGCTTTCGTACTGTTCCGGCGTGAGCCTAAGGGTAATGCGTACATCTTTTTTCTGCTTCATGCGTTCCTCCCGTTGTTTTTCGTCTCTGCCAAACGGAAGCCCGGCGAAGCGGGTTTTGTTTGGAAAGGAGACGTAGTGAAATGAATGAGCTTTCAGCCTTGGCTGGAAGCGAGTGATAGGGAGCTTGCGTCGACGACGGGGTGTGGGGCAGCGCCCCGCAAATCTTCTTGTGCCAAGTCCGACGAAGTCGGACGGGCGCTCTGCTTGCCCTCCCTAAAGGGAGGAATCTCCGCATTTTCGCAGCCCTTGTCAGGAACGCAAGGGTCGCAAGGAACGCAAGTTTTGGCACGCCCAATCTTTGCGTCATTTCCGTCACTTGCGTCACGGGGCACAGCAGAGAAAGAAATATCCACCAGACGTTGCCCGTTGCTGCGGTAGCTGCGGAACTGCACGCCGGCGTCCTCCAGCGGGTAGCGCCACTTGTTCATCATCTGCTTGAGCGCCTTGGCGGAAAGGTTATCTCCAGAAAAAGAATTAAACTGTTCTGTGAACGCACTATTGCTGCCAGAATAAAAACCGATGCTGTGCATGAACGCAATGAGCGCCGCAATCTCAGTAGGCAACAGCAGCTCCGGCGCATCGGCGCTATCGGCTACCAGCGCCCACGCGCAGGCATCCCTTTCAAACCGCAGCTCCAATTCCCGGTACTCGATGTCCCGCCCGGTGCAGATCAGCGTTGCGCCGGACTGACTGCGCTTGCTCTTGTCCAACACGAACACAGCATCCACCGCGCCGCTGATGCCGGTGGTGCCGGAGAGCTTGTTCAGCGGGTCGCTGTCGCCCTGCTTGCGCAGATGATGTACCAGCAGCAGAGAAATGCCCAGCTCATCCGCCAGCTTTTTGAGCACCTGAATCTCCTGATAGTCGCTGGCATAAGACGGATCGCTGTCACTGCCGCGCACCATCTGAAAGGTGTCCACAGCCACCAACACCGTGTCCGGATGCTCAGACACAAACTGCCGGATTTGCTCCGTGAGGCCGTCCGCCAAGGTTTTCGCGGTCACCGCAAAGAACGCGTTGGCGGGGACATCGTCCGTGATACCCAGCAGCCGTTCCTGCACGCGCCGCTCCGTGTCCTCAAGACAGAGATACAGCGTCGCGCCCTTGGTAGTCGGCAGATTCCAGATCGGTTCGCCCTTGGCAACGCGAACGCACAGATCCAGCACCAGCCAGCTCTTGCCGACCTTTGGCGCGCCGCCCAAAATGGTCACACCTTGGGGCAGCAGCGTCTGGACGCAGAACCGCGTGGGCGGCAGCCGCATATCCACTAAGCTTTCTCCGTCGATGACTTTCAGTTGATTTTCCATGTTCAGCCCTCCTTCTTTTTTCTGCTTTCATTTTACAAAAACGTGTGGTATGCTTATATAGCGAATTGCAAGAACGATATTTTATTAAAATCTATTCTTTACAGGTGGCCGTATGGAGATTACCTATCCCTTTGCAAGGGTATTTGCAGACAGCACAAACCGGCTGAGCGCGTTTTTCTGCCACGACGCGCGGCACAACAGCTTTCAGCCCATCGGAGACATTGGAAACGGTCTTGTGGATTTCTGTGAGCTTGACTTTGCGCCCGCGCTGGAGCAGACAAAGGCGCTGGCAACCATGGAGGTCACCAGCGCCAACGCGGAGGAGATGAAGTCTGTCTGCTGGGCAGCCGTGGATCTTTTCAAGGGTCAGCACGCTTATGCCCACTTCTTTTTGAACAGCGATTTGGTACGGAATTTCTATGCCTCCAACCGTTCTCTGCCGGAGCAGGCGGACTACGCCCACTTCCTGTTTCGCTACTACGCTGGATTGCAAGCGCTCTACCGGGAGGCGCTGGAGCTGTGCCTGAGTACCGAGGTACTGCCGGAATACACCCTGCCGGAACGGTTTGTGATGTTTGCCAATCGCCATCCCGACATCCAAAACCAAATGCTGCGGACGATGTACGCCGTGGCTCCCATCAGGCGGGGACAGTTCCATGCGGAGCAGCTCATTTCATTTGATGATCCGGCTACGGTTGATGTGAGAAAGGTCTTGGACGGTCTGCACCGAGACAGTGAAAACGCCGTCAGTCTCCACCCGTATTTTGCGGTGCAAAGTCTGGAGGAAATGCTTCATCTGGAGCTAATGGAGGCGGTGAAGCGAGGCATTCGGGTCAAGCGCTGCGGGCTGTGCGACCGGTACTTTGCGCTCACGGACAAGCGCAGGCGCAATTACTGCGACCGCCTTTATGATGGGAAGCATACCTGCAAGCAGATCGGGGCCAAACAGAAATTCAGCCAGTCAGTGGAGGACGATTCCTTTTTACAGGAGTTTCAGAGGGTGTATAACCGGATGTACAGCCGTTATTATCGGGAGGACGCTTCGGTCAGCGACGGCGGAACGAAAAAATTGAGCGCCGAGGAATTCAAGACATGGACGACTGCCGCGTCCGAGCTGCGGCGAGCCTATCTCCGAAAAGAAATCAGCGGCGAGGAGCTGCTGAGCAGTATTTCGGTAGATGCCGGGGCGAAAGAATAGAACGCAAAACAAAGGTACCCCCACGGCGTATGTGGTCGCCGTGGGGGTACCTTTTAGTTGGCGGGAGGCGTTGCTTCCGGCTTGTAATCCGGCGGCGTGCTGCTTTTCTCCGGACAGGTGTTGATGGTCTGGTCGATAACCTCGCCGGTGGGTTCCGGCAGCGTCGGCGCCGGTGAGGGCGTACTGGATTCAGCCTCGCCGCCCATGCTGCCGATTTTTACACCAGATTCATACATGGTGTAATCTTCTGTGCGCTGACCCGGGCCGCTCCACTCCACCAGTCCAAAGCCGGGGACATCGTAGTAGGCGTGACCGTCGATCCATACGGTATCCGGCCCGAAGGCGGTGGGGATGGTAGTGGTCTTGACGATGAGGTTGCCGTCCGCATCGTAGAGATATTCTTCCGAGTAAATATTGTTTGGATAGACATCGGTACGGTATAGGTCAGCAGTGATTGTCGCCGTCTGCTGTACCGGAGTGGTAGTCAGCTCAGTAACTGGTGTATCAGCGCTTTCAGAAGCTGCTACCACTGTATCTTCTTTCTCTGACGATAGCTCTATATAATTGACCATTGTGATTACGTCAGGTTTTACAGGTGACTCAACCAATTTCGCAAGCGTTTGCGATGCAGCGCCCTCATTTACTTCCTCGCCCACATCGTTTCGATGCCACACGAGGGTGCACAGCGCCCCACAGGCGGCGATTGTAACGGCGACCGCGATAATCCTTTTCATGACTTTTTTTTTCCTTCTTCGGATACAAAATGAGCGCTCCGCTCGACCTCGTCAGTCAAAGCGGAACGCTCACGTTCCAGATGGTTTAATTCAGTTGTCAGCTTCCACGCCAGCTCAAATCCGCAGAGAAAGCTGTCCAGTGACAGAGCATTTGCGATTGCAGTCTCGTCATCAATAAGCCGCAGCACCAGCTTCCGCTCCGGCTTGCCGAGCCACTGCCGCAGCAGATTGTGATTCGCCTCCACGGATGCCTTCAACGCCGCCAGCTCCGGCTTCTCGTAGAATTGGTCGTATAGCGCTTCCAGTATCTTCTCCATGTATCTCGCCCTCCTTTAGCAAGACACAATAGCACAGGGAGGGGTGAATAGCTACACATTTTTATTGGTTATCATTGTTCCTGTTAGTGAATACAAAGTCAACCGTTGTATTTTTTGAAGTTCTCCGCCTGTTCCATAACCTTATCAAAGACTTCTTCGTCCCACTCCGGCGGGTAGCCATTCTTATAGAGCAGAACGGTCAAATCCATATTAAGCTGGTTTTTGATATCGTCACGAGTTGACCAGTCTGCGAACTGCGCCTTGTCGTCTATCAGATCCTTTATTTTCTTGGCGAGAACAAGACACTTATCGTCAGCATACGGGAACCCATGGTCATCACGTACCTTAACGAGGATGTCATAGAATGCTTTCTCCTCATATGAAATCGCCCCATCATGGTTCCGCACATCTATTTCCTCAAGCAACGATCCTACTGCTACTCGTGGTGCGGTATGCTTGAACTCTTCCACACTCGCAGAGATTGCAACATTCAAATCCTCCAGTCCGTTCTCATATGCACGCTGGTTGGCAAGCATGGCATTGTAGATATCCACATATTTCCGCTGAACAGGTAGCGGCGGGAGGTCAATATCAATGTCACACATATCTTCCCATGAAAATGCTTCACGTGCAGAGCCCCAAGAATTGAAATGTGCATAGCGGTCAAATTCAGTACGATTGAAATACATATAAAGATAGTCTTCCAGTAAATTATCAGTATCGCTTACAAAAAAAACAACTGATATTGATGACACCAGAAAAGTATTTTTTGTAGTGTTATACCCCAGAGACATTTTATCTCCACGACGAGATGTATCAGGGACGTATGCATAGTGTTTTGGCGGAAACAGCTTATATGAAGTCAAACTAACACCGTCTAATGATGCTTTTGTCAAAATAATTTGTTTCTGTGTAGAAAGGCCCACAACAGATTCAGAACCCAACTTTCCATCAGAGTTTCGCAAATCCGATAGTGCTAAATATTTTCCAAGTTTAGTCAATGCCATACCCAATCCCCCTGAACGCGTCTTTGAGCATGGACTGTGAAAGCTCCTCGGATGTCATAAGCAGACGCATTTCATCCTGTATCCTTGCCATTTCTTTGGCGTAGTCAATATCCAGATCATGGTCGATAAATTCAATATATTTACTGGGCGCAAGGGAGTACCCCTGTGCCTTGATGTCCGCAATCGTAGCCGATTTACATAGCTCCGGCACATCGTGATAGGCGGTGACGTCGGCACTCTGCCAGTCATTATAGATTTTCTTCACTGCTGTAATCTGGTCGTCCGAAAACATGACATATTTCTTTTCATAAATTGTCTCATTCCAGCGGCGCAGGTCAATGAACAAAACCTCATCGCGGCGATCACGGAGCTGACGACCGTTGAGCGTTCGAGCCTTTTTGTTGTTGTTCATAATCCAGAGGGTAACAGAAATATCCGTGGAATAGAACATATCACGGGGCAGAACGATAATGGCTTCGATTTTGTGATTCTCAATGAGCGTTTGCCGAATTTCACCTTCAATGCCTCCGGCGTTCAGTGCGCCATTGGCCAGCAGAAAGCCTGCAATGCCGTTTGTCACATCCAACTTAGAGAGCATATGCAAAATCCAGGCATAGTTGGCGTTTGAAATCGGCGGGGTGGCATAGCCATCCCAACGCGGATCACCTGAAATAGCATCGTCAGTTACACCTTGTTTATTAAGCTTCAGGTTAAATGGCGGGTTTGCCATAATAAAATCTACTTTTGTGTCTTTATGTTGATCTTCTGTAAACGACGAACCGTTTTTCTCGCCAAGATTGTGGGCAATTCCGCGAATGGCGAGGTTCATCTTGGCAAGCCGCCATGTGGTGGGGTCAGACTCCTGCCCCATCACGGAAACTTTCATTCTGTTTCCGTGGTGGCGCTCGACGAATTTGATGCTCTGAACAAACATACCGCCGGAACCGCAGCAGGGGTCATATACTACGCCGGAATATGGCTCAATCAGTTCCGCAATCAGGCTGACAATGCTTGCCGGTGTATAGAATTCGCCTTTTTCTGTTCCTGTGCCGGAGTCAATGGCAAATACCTGCAGGAAGTATTCATAGACGCGGCCGATGAGATCCTTCTCATGAAAACGGCTTTCGTCTATTTTATTGATTTCGTCAATGAGCCCCTTCATCTGTTCTTTGCGAACACCAAGAGTTGAATAGAAGTTCTGCGGCAGAGCACCTTTCAGCGGTGGATTTCTGTCTTCCACATCTGCCATTGCTTTATCAATAATAACTGCAATGTCGTCTGCGCTGGCGTGCTGAACAATGTACGACCAGCGTGCTGTTTCATTTATATAAAACACATTGGCGCTGCGGTAGAAAGAGTCTTTCTCAAGAAATGCAGGGACATCACCGTATTCCGCTTTGATTTCCGCACGGCGCTTTTCAAACTTGTCACCTGCAAATTTCAGGAACACCAAACCCATGACGGTATCACGGTTTTTTTCATTCCCGCCAACAGAACCCCGCAGTGCGTTGCGGCAGTTCCACATTATTTGTTCAAGAGATACCTCTTTTTCTTTAGCTGCTTTTGCCATATAATCCTCCTGTAATTGCCTTGATCGGGGCAGTTATTCTCTGGTTCCATTCAATTTTGCTAATTTAGTCCGACCATCCACGGGTTTGGGAGCTTCCTTTGGAATTGCCCAAACGCGGCCAAGGCGATAGGCTCCGGATACACGACCGTTATCGCAGAGTATCTCAACTCTGCGCGGCGAGATGCCCCACTCTGCGGCTTTATCTTTTGGCGTAACATATTCCATTGCAAAACCTCCTATGAGATTACGACAAAATTATACATCCTTTGAACGAATGATACAAGGACTTTTTCGCCTCTTGTAGCATTCGTAATCCTGTATCTATTTTGTTACTTTTTGAATTACGAATTAGCAGCAAAAACCCCTGTAGTTATTGAAACTACAGGGGTTTTTGCTTGGAGCTACTGATGTGACTCGAACACACGACCTGCTGATTACGAATCAGCTGCTCTACCAACTGAGCTACAGTAGCATATGAACTTTTTGGGGACGATTTGCGGGGATCTGCAATGCCTACCTTAACTACAACCGGCGACCTCATGATTACGAATCAGGCGCTCTACCAGCTGAGCTAATCCAGCGTTTTATGGGGCGATCCGTTTATTACTTGAACCGCGAGTAGTATCATATCACACTTTTTTTCTATCGTCAACTCCTCTTCCCCCAGTTTTTTCACTTGCGCTTGTCGGCAGGAGGATGAACCAAAAGCGTCCATCCTCCTGCCGAGCCATATTATCCCTAATATAAAATTGCCGTTTTCTGAAAGGTTATTTCTCCAGCAAGATGAGATAGGCGCCATAACCCTGGGCCTCCATCTCAGCTTTGGGAACAAAGCGGAGCGAGGCGCTGTTGATACAGTAACGGGTACCATTGGGGGACTCGGGATCATCCTCAAAAACATGACCCAAGTGGGCGTCGCCCACATCGCTTTTGACTTCGGTTCTATCCATACCGTAGGAAGAATCCGTGAGATAGCGCACAGCTCCTTCATAAATAGGCGCCGTAAAACTGGGCCAACCGCAGCTGCCTTCGTATTTATCCACAGAGCGAAACAGCGGCTCTCCGGTGGTCACGTCCACATAAATCCCCTCTTCATCCATATCCCAATATTCGCCCGTAAAGGCTCGCTCTGTGGCGGCATTTTGCGTCACATCGTACTGCTGGGCACTGAGAGATTTCTTCAGCTGCTCCTGTGTGGGTTTTTGATAGCTTTGTTCCGCCTGGATCAGCGCCGCTACATCCCGAATCTCATGGGCGGGAATATGACAGTAGCCACCGGGATTTTTCTCCAGATAATCCTGGTGATATGCCTCCGCGTCGTAAAAGTTTATAAGGGGGCCGTGCTCCACGGCAAATGTATCATACTTCTTCGCCTCCGTCGCCACGATCCGTTCCACGGTTTCTTCGCTGGCGGTGTCGTTATAGTAAATACCTGTCTGGTACTGGCTGCCGCTGTCGTTGCCCTGACGGTTGGCGACAGTGGGGTCGATTACCAGAAAATAGGCTTGCAGAATCCGGGGCAGCGTGATGACCGACGGGTCATACACCACCCGCACCGTCTCTTTGAAACCGGTGCCACCCGTGCAGACCAGCTGATAAGTGGGTTGCTTTTCTCCATCGCCGTTGGCATAGCCGCTGACCGCATCCACCACACCGGGCAGCGACTGAGCCAGCTTCTCCATACCCCAGAAGCAGCCTCCCGCCAGATAGATGACCTCGTTTCCCGTCTGCTTTGTATACGTTCCGTCAAAGCCCTGTCCTGTCATGATAGGTTCCTCCTCTTTTATATCAATTATCCGTGTTGTTTTGCTTCCGCAGCCCCAGAGCGCCGCGGCGCAAATCACAAGGGCACAAAAAAACCACATTTTCATTCTCATAGAACCGCCTCCAAGGCTATGGCCTCACACGCTCTTACCAATACACTTATCTTTCTATTAAAAATAGGATTTATTCTTAATAATATTGTACGTGATTTTCCGATTATTTCAATAGGTAATTCAAAAAATTAATATAATATATAAAAAGCGCCGGTTTTCCAAGGTTAAGAAAACCGGTGCTTTTCACGCATATATGATCTATTCATTTTCGTCTATGGCTTCAATGAGGAAACTGACCGGGCGAAAACCATCATTGCAGGAGATCATGGCGGATTTCTTATTTTTCATCCAGCTGTCGTATAAATCTTCGCCGCCGTGAGCCAGTGTCATAACAAAGGGTGAAAGGCTTTCCCAGGCGCTCTCACACATTTCCGCCGGCCGTTTCCAGCCATCTGCCATAAAAACCTGACCCTCCCGCATATCGCAGGCATGTGTAATGGGATTTTCGTATTGCGCCGCAAGCTCCGGGTAAAATGCCTTCTTCATAACAGTGATTCTGCACTTTTTCATTTTCTTTTTCCTCTCTTTTGATCCGTACGGCATCACTCCCGGCCGTTTTGTTTTTAGCCATATGGGGCAAAATGGCAACGGAACATCGGGAGGCGGCCTATGAGAAAATGTATATCGGCAGTTCTTGCACTGCCGCTTATTCGTTTTGCCGGTAGGGCGGACACCGGTATCGCGGCTTACCCACACTTGCCTTGCCATACTCAATGGCCTTTGCAGGGCAAAAACAGATGCAGGCCATGCAATGAGTACACCGATCGCCCCAGGCGGGTTTTCCCTCCCGCAGCTTAATATTTCCCAGCACACAGTTCTGTACACATTTGCCGCAGCCGAAGCAGGCATCGGAAGCGATAAAGGGCCTTGCCTTGACGATAAAGTGATAAAATAGAGGGTTAACCATGCCGGATTTCAGGCAATCCACCACACCTGCTGTGGGCGCAGGAAAGTCCCGGTGAGCGCTGATGCAGTCAATAGCCTTCTCCAGCGTGGGACGGGCGCTGTCCACAATTTTCTGTGCCTCTGCCTCCTCCGGCGCGTTATAAAGGGCGATATAGTTTTCCGGCATAACCACCTGCATCGTTCCTTTATAGCAAAGCAACTTTTCCGCGCAGAGTGCCCGGTTTCCTCCCGCCGCATGACCGATCTCACTGCCGCAGGTCATAACAAAATAGACTTCCCTACTACCAGAAAAGTGGCCGGAGCGAATAAACTCCATAAAAATCCGGGGAAGCCGCCAGGCATAGGTGGGTGAGACAAACACCCAGGGGCGTTGGGACGCAAGCTCTGCCCCGACACCGTCCCGAATAAAATGAAACGAGTCCGTCAACTCATCCCCCAATCGGTCAGATAGCATCTGCGCACAGTACCGGCTGTTGCCGGTACCGGTAAAATAGACAATCATGCGTATTTCTCCTCCATCGCAATTGTTTTACGGTGTTGCTTTTCCTCTGCCCGATAAATGGCGCAGCATTACCATTTGAAAAATTCTGTTACCTGTCAGAAGCGATTTTCTCTTTGAGGATATCATAACATGTTTTGCTTTGAAAGAACAGGTGGATTCTCAATGGCAATGCATCATACGCTGCGTTAAATGGCAGGAAAAATCAGGTTTGCGGCAACGTCTGCCGGCGGCTTCCAGTCTATTCCGGAATTTCCCATGCGTCGGATTCCTCAAGTCCCAGATCTTGCAGCAGCGTTTGAACATCGGTCGCCGAATCCGCCGCCTTTTTGATGTCCCGGCCGATAGCGGCGGTGGCCTCCTGGGCCGTAATGGTATATTCCTGTGTGCCCGTCTCGGTTTCATAGACCCAGGTTACACTGTCCAGATTTTCGATCATCGCCAGTATAACACAGGCATCCGCCGTCATCATCTCCTGTGCAGTGCTCACATACGCATCTGCCAGAGGATTTTCCAACTGCAGTGTCCAGCCGTAGGGTGCCGCGGCGGTTTCCAATTCGTTGCTAAAGGAGCCAAACTGATCCGCGATGCCGAGTATGGCGGCAATACGGCTGTTGGACGGCATATCACCCACAAAAGGATTTTTCGCCGCAAAAAGCCGGGC
Organism: Clostridiales bacterium; assembly: GCA_012719745.1. Taxonomy (GTDB): domain Bacteria; phylum Bacillota; class Clostridia; order Oscillospirales; family Oscillospiraceae; genus Vescimonas. Next base: position 30,601 of record JAAXZS010000082.1, read on the forward strand.
TGCCGCTGTACTGATCTCCGCGCCGTTTTCCCAGAGGATCAAGTCATTGTTTCGCACCTGTACAATATCACCCGCCGCCGTGTATGAGGCGGTAAAATCGCCATGATTGAAAAATGCTTTTGGAACTGCGTATACCGTAAGCCGCACCATGCCGTTACTTTCCGAAAATGTCACACGGGAAATACCCATTCCGCTGCTGGCAAGCCCTGCTGTCAGCTTCATATCACTTCCGTCGACCAGGACATCCACCCGTACATCAGCGGGGTTTACCGCAGAACCCACATAGAAGACGCGGAAGGACAGCATTGCCATGCCCAGCAGCATTAAAACAACGCCCACGATCAGTGCCCTTCCCGTGCTGCGGCGCCGCACTTTTTTCAGATAATCCACCTGAGGGGCAGGTTCGGGGCTCTCCGGCTCCTTCATGCGCGCCGCCGCGGCGGCGCAGTCCTTACAGCCAGACAAATGCTCCCTGACGGCTTTATTGGTTATTTCACCGGTCAGACCATCCACATAGGATGGCAGCAGATCCCGGACGATCTCACAGTCAAGCTTATTTTCCATCTGATTTCAGCTCCTTTTTCAGCCTTTCTTTTCCGCGATAGTAGGTCACCCGTGCCCAGTTTTCCGTCCGCCCCAGGATCTCGCCGATCTCCGCAAAGGATGCGCCGCCCAGCAGACGCAAGTACATAACCTCTCGCATCTCTCCGCCCAGCAGATGAAGCTGCCGCAGCAGCTCCACCTGCCCGATCTGCGCCAGCATCTGTTCTTCCGGAGCGGGGGCAGTCACCGCCGTTTCATCAAGCTCATTTACACTGGGGTGCTTGCGCCGCTCTTGGGAGAGGACATTTTTAGCGATGGCGCAAAGCCATGTGGATACCTTGCAGCTTTCGTCAAAGCGATTCACACTTCTGACTGCCTGATAAAACGTTTCCTGGGTCAGTTCCTCAGAGAGACCCGCGTCGCGAGTCAAAGAAAAGAGATAACGGTACACTGTCTGCGCGTGGGTCCGGTATACTTCATCCATGGACAGCATCAGCGTCCCCTCCTCTCTTTGGCATCTGCTTATTAATGCTGAAACAGTGTCTTTCGTTACAGGTTAAATAAAAAAAGCTGTCTTGATCATTCAGCATCTGCCGCGCTGTTTCTTTGTTTTTATCATACCACGATGGTCCACTGCAAGGCAATGGGGCCGCTTCATCCGATGAAGCGACCCCATTGCCTTGTCCTACTCTTTTAAAATGAACCGAACGCTCATCTTTTTTCCTTGACCGCAATCCAGATCTCGCAGGTATAATTGGGATCCTGCACATTCGCAGAGGGGTATACCTCCAGCTCCACACCGTTGCCGTACTCATAGCCGCTCTGGGGGAAAAACTCGGTGCATATCTGCTGATAGGTCTTTTTAAAGGCATCGGGCATCTTTCCCTTACAGGTAAAGACCGCATAAGTGTGTGCCGGAATCTCAATCAGCTCCAGCCCGGCGTCCGTTACCGGCTTGCCGTTATAGGGTGCGCCAATGCCATAGGGAAACGCGGAATCGTCCATCTCACCGGAAAAGCAGATGCCCAGCAGTCCGCCGATCTGGCCGAAGTCGGCATATTGGCAGATCTTATCCATTGTGCCGTCCGTACCGCATTCGTTCCAGAATGCCGAGATATCGGCGGTGGCGGTATCCCCCTGGGGTTTATTGACCTTTTTCTTTTTGCAGATGACTTGAAACGCATCCTTTGCCACGATCCTGTAATCCATTGTATTGCCTCCTGTTAAAATCAGTTTGACAGAGAGTCTTGAAAAGGATTTGACATTTCCGCCGTGTCTTGCATCGGTGGGGCTGATACCGTGAAACCGGGCAAACGCTCTGGAAAAGCTCTCCGGGGTGTCATAGCCATACTTCAATGCGATATCAATGACTTTTTCGCCTGTCTGCTGCAGCTCACAGGCGGCCAGTGTCAGACGTCGCATCCGGATGTAATCGCCCAGAGAGAAACCGCAGAGCATTCCAAACATCCGTTGGAAATGAAACGGTGAGGAGCATGCCTGTTTCGCCACTTTTTCGTAGTCGATGGCCTCCGTCAGATGTGCTTCGGTGTAGTCCAGCGCCCGCTGGATGCCGGTAATCCAATCCATGTCAAACCTCCCTTGTCTGTTGCTGATTATGGCAGATGGAGACAGAAAAAGCCTGATATTCTGTGCTTTGTGCTGTCAGCTTTACCTCTTCCGGGTGATATACTGTATTTTTATTTACAGGAGCAGAACGTTCCGTGTTTGCATCTGTGCTGATCGAGCGTCCTGTATGAGCAGATGATGTGCTTGTTGACCCCTATCATGTTCGCCGCCATACCGACGCAGCCGTAAATTTTCCAAACCGCGCGGTACCCCTGCCTTCAAATATTTTCCCGCTCCCACGCTCTGAGTACCGCCAGCTGCTCCGGGGTGTGAAACCAATGCTCACCGTTTTCCATAACCGTCAGTACCGCAGCGTGGGCAGTGGTAAACCTCTCCACGGTTTCGCGGCCGGTCAGATTGTCCTGTCCGGCGTAGAGGATAGCCGTGGGACAGATCCAGTTTTGAACAGGATGCTGACGCTCCCATGTCAGATAATCCCAGGATAAAGTCTGCCCAAAGTCCGTGGCAATCGTACCGCGCGCCCGAAGCTGTTCTTCGGTTGTGCCCGCCCATTGTATCATGTCTGTAATAAGTTGCTCCATGTCCACGATGGGGGAAACAAAAAGTGCCTTACAAAGATTTTCACCGCCGAGGGCCAGCATGGAAAAGTGCGCGCCGATGCTGTTTGCGCGCAGTCCGATCCTGCCCCAGCGTGATTTCATATAGGCCAATACCGCCTGCACTTCCGGCGCCGCCGTCCATGGGTTAAAGCCGCTGGCCTCCCCCCGGCGCTCGCCGTGCTCGGGCAGGTCAATTGCCAGCACCTGATACCCTTTAGGGCAGGCAATGTCCGCAAAGGCTGCGCCCTCCTCCTTGCAGCCGCATTGTCCGTGAACAAACAGATACGCCATGTCCGATGTGTCACCATAAACCACGGCAGGGGTATTCTCAATAAAAAAGCGTTCTTCTCTCATATCTTTCTCCGTATCGGGTGGCGAATCACTGTTTTCCATTTCTCCGGAGATACCTTACGGGCATCAGAGAGGTAGATTTCATGGTGCAGTCTTCCATCCGAAAAGTCGTTTTCACAGCCATTTTTCGCTATGAATCTATCCATCAGTGCAACGGTGGCCGGTTCCTCGTCAAAAGGGCCCAAGTGCATGAACTGGACACAGAGACCCTCCTCGATGGTCAGTCGCTCAGCTGCCGAACAATCCAGTTTCTTTTTGTACGACGCTTCGGATACGGCCCAGTCGAAGTCCTCTTTTGTTACAAAGCCCGGCAGGCGGATGACAGAGATCCAGCGAAACAGGGCCTTGTTCGCATAATCCACACCGTCGATACCGTCCTGCCACCAGAAGCCTTCCAGCGGCGGTACCACAAAATCATAGTAGCCGTCCATACGGTGATCCCCCATTTTGCTCATCTTAACGGTGTAGGCCACAGCATACAGAACGCCCACGGCCGCTTTATATGCGCCTCCCTCCTCGTTGGGATCTCCTTCACCCCGCACGGCAATGTAGCTTGCCTTTGGCACGGTCACAATCTCGGGTTTGTTTTTCGGCAGATAAAATTCCTTATATTCCTTTTTAAAGTCAAAAGGCATGTTCATTCTCCCCATCAGATTTAATTGTCTTCTGTTTTCCCTTCCGGCACAGCAAGCTCCTGTAAAGTGCGTACAACATCCTTGAGGATCAGGGCCGCATACCGTCCCGATAGCCGCTGTGGCGTCCTTGTCGGTCAAGTGGGTCAGCCATTCTTCACGCTTGTTCATGTTTTATCTTCTCATGGCGTTTCATTTGGTAAATTCCTTTGCAGTCCCGGCTCAGCGCAGGAGTGCTGACGGTGATTGCAAGCTCCTCCGCGGACGAAAACAGTGCCGCCGCACACAGAACAATACCCGTTGCAGTCAGCCCCAGCGCCGCATAGAAAAGTGGGAACGCAAAGAGCAGCGCACCCGTTGCCTTGTTCGCATAGGTATGCAGGGCAGAAAAGGTGCGGTATTTTACAAATCCGATTCCGTATCCCACAAGCCGTACAGCCCCAAGGCACCCGCCGCAAGCCCAAAGCCATTTGGGAAGCGAGATGCATCGTATAGCAACCACCGTAATTGCCGCCGCAAAGGCAAAATCGGCTGCGCTGTCCAGCTTTGCGCCTGCGGCGCTCTGGATATGCAGCCCGCGGGCAATTGGGCCGTCCAATAAGTCGCTGACCCCACCGCCAAGATAACATATCCAAAACGCAGTGGAAAATGGGACGGTCAGCACCATTCCAACTGCTAACAAAAACCGAGTGGAGGTAATCAGATTAGCAGTCTGTTTGATGATAACACCTCCCCCTCTTGCTTCTAATCATATTGTTATACCAGACAATGTGCAAATAATTAAAAAGGTTGCTCCTATATGCGCAAAAGTTGTTATTTTCAAGTATAAATCCAACCTTCTGAATTTGCAAGAAAGTGTCGCAGCGGCGCAGTTCGGCTTAAAATCTGCGCCGCCTGGTGCGGAGCCGGCAGCCACAGAAAGTGAATGCAAAATTGTCTCATTCAAGCGGGTGGAATAGACCGCCAAATGCCGCACGTCAGTTTTTATTTCCGGCGGGCAGCGTCTCCATGAGGGCATAAAAATACCGGGGCTCACCGGTACTGAAGTAATTATACCACGCCTCCAGCGTATCGGGCGCAAAAACACCCAGGCGCTCTATGATTTGCTTTGCCCACAGCAGCCCTCCGGTACCGGCGGCGGTAATCAGGTTTCCGTCCGCCACGGACGGTTGATCCACATAAAAGCGCGTTCCTTTATAAGTGGGGCAGAACATTTCAAGAAAACCCGGGCCATTGCTGGTATGGGGGCGGTTATCCAGCAGCCCGGCAACCGCCAGCGCAGCGGTGGCTCCGCAGATAGCGCACACCGTGGCGCCTGCGCAGATCAACTCGCCGGCCTTTTTTAGAATGCCACCATGCCGCGGGTTGCTCCATGTATTGGCTCCCGGCAATAACAACACGCTTCTTTCGCTGACAGTCACATCTTCAATGAGGCAGTCGGGCACAATGGTCAGCCCGCCCATGGTTTGAATCGGCTCCCGGGAACAGCCCACCGTTTTCAGCGTTACGCCGGGTGCACCCTTTTTGAAAAATCGCCCGGAATGCAGCTCTGCGGTCACATGGCCCAATTCCCAGTCGGCCAGCGTATCCAGAACATAGACATAAATTGTGAACATAGCTTCTCCTCCGTTTTCTTTGCCTGTTGATTTATCTGTGCTCTTATTGTACGATAGAATTGTTGACAGCTATATGGCAACAATTAAAAAATTTTGGGAGGCGGGCGTCAGATGAAGGTGGAGAGGCTCCTCGGCATGATTGTGATACTTCTTGACAAAGGGCGGGTAGGGGCGCAGGAGATGGCAGATCTGTTTGAAGTTTCCCCCCGCACCGTCTACCGCGACATTGACGCCATCAACATGGCAGGGATTCCCGTCCGTTCCATACCGGGCGTGGGCGGCGGTTTTGAAATTATGCCGGGCTATAAAATGGATAAAAAAGTATTCTCCACTGCCGAATTGTCCACACTGCTGATGGGTCTTTCCGGTCTTTCGGGCCTGATGCAGGGAGAAGAGCTGACAAACGCCCTTGCGAAGGTGAAGAGCTTTATTCCGGCTGACAGCGCAAGAGAAATTGAACTCAGAGCCAATCAAATCAGTGTTGATCTGAGCCCGTGGACAGGTACCCGAAATATCCAGCCATATCTGACTCTTATCAAAACGGCGCTGCAAGAGAGCAGACTGCTGACCTTTGCCTACGCAGACCAGCACGGGAACAAAACCATTCGAACTGTGGAGCCGTATCAGCTGGTGCTGAAGGGCAGCCACTGGTATTTCCAGGGATACTGCCGCATTCGGAACGATTATCGCCTGTTCAAGCTTTCCCGCATGTCGAGCCTGGAAATACAGGCGGAAACTTTTACGCCGAGAGAGTATCAAAAACCGATTCTGAACTTTGGAAACTCTCTGGATGCTGTGCAGGCAAAAATCAAGCTCCGTATCCACAAATCCGTCATGGACAGGGTGCTGGATTTTTGCCCCTATGAGGACTTTGTGCCAGACGGGGCGGAATATTACATCGTCAATTTTCCATTTACACAGAACGATTATAACTACGATATGCTGCTGGGTTTCGGGGATCGGTGCGAGTGTCTGGAGCCGTCATATATCCGCGCGGAAATGAAACGCAGAATAGAGAAGATTGCGGCACTGTACGGTGATCGTCATAACGAGGAAGTCAAATGAATTACCCGTGGCTGAAAATACCTGCTGGCGAAAGCCGACGTTACCAGCGGCTATAAAATTGAATGGTGCTATCAGCGCTACATAGTGGGCGGTAAACTGTTTGGAGCGGTCATGCACCCTTCTGGCAAATATGACCCGACGTAAGCGCAGAAGGATCTTCTCAACCTCAAATGAGCCCTATATAATCTTCGCTTGACGTGTTGCCCAAACGGAGTAAAATAAAATTGCAAAGATAAAAACACGTCCCGGTAGGTAGTCCGGGAGTACCTATGGGTATCAGTAACCTGCCTCCTTGGTTGTCCGTTCTTTGCTCAGTACATTTAAGGAGGAATCCCTATGAGCAAGGCAAAACTGACGGTTTTTTTCGAGGATCCCTTTTGGGTGGGACTCTATGAGCGCGAGGATGACGGGCGGTATGCGGTAGCAAAAGTGACCTTCGGCGCAGAGCCGAAGGACTATGAGGTCTATGAGTACTTTCTTGCAAACTGGCATTCTCTGCGTTTCAGTCCGTCTACGGAGGCAGCCGCACCAGACGAACAGCGGATCAGCCCCAAGCGCCGGCAGAGGCTGGCGCAAAAGGCTGTCCGGGCTGTCGGCATCGGCACCCGGGCCCAGCAGGCGCTAAAGCTCCAACAGGAGCAAGGCAAGCTGGAGCACAAGATCCGATCAAAGCAGCAGCGGGAAGACGAAGAAGCGTATCAGTTCCAGCTCAAGCAGCAAAAGCGCAAAGAGAAGCACCGGGGGCATTGACGCCTCCGGTGCTTCTCTTTCTTGATGAAAATCTTCGTGTTGTGTTATTCAATTTGGTCGAGCTGTCCGGCCTGAATAAAGGGAATGTTGCGTGCAATGCGCTCCCTCGGCCAGTCCCACCAGCGCAGGGCCTCCAACCGTTCGATTGTTTCGTCCGAGAACCGTTTGCGGATGGACTTCGCGGGGATCCCGCCCACAATTGTATAGGGCGGCACATCCTTTGTCACCACGGCGCGGGCACCGATGACGGCTCCGTCCCCGATGGTTACGCCGGATAAAATCACGGCCTCAAAACCGATCCACACGTCGCTGCCCACAACGATGTCGCCCTTATTATCCCACGAGCGCGCCACATCTGCCCTGTCCAGTCCCCATTCCTCAAAGAACAGCGGAAACGGATAGGTGGAGAGGGATTGCATGGTATGGTTCGCGCTGGTAAACAGAAATTTTGCACCGCAGGCAATGGAGCAGAATTTTCCGATCATCAGACGGTCATGGTTGATGGGATAGTGGTAGAGCACATTATTTTTCTGAAAGTCGCAGGGGTCAGCCACAAAATCATTGTACATCGTATAATCGCCAACCTCAATGCTGGGGTCGGTGACAACATTTTTTAAGTAAATTGTCTGTTTATCCCCTGTGCGGGGATAGATCGCATTTTCCGGAATCGACATAGGGTACCTCCTACTTATTTGATTTGTTATGCGATTCCGGCTTTGTCAATGCAGCGCTTCACCGCCCACCACCTCGATTTTATACTAACTTCAAAGCTTATTTTTTAATGCACATTCCGACGCATAGTCCCAGCAGCATGCCAAGGCTGATGCCCGTGGCGAGATCAACGATCCCGGAGCTCCCAAAGGCCACACCGGCGCACATTCCGACGCACATCCCATCTGTCATGTGATTCTCATCGGATTTGTCGTCTTTCTCTCGCTCATTTTCTTTATTTGCTTTCTGCTTTTTGTGGTTCACCGCCAGCAGCGCAACGCACACGCCCATCACGACCCACGGCAGCGCCGCCATAAAAAATCCTTTCATTTCAGTTCTCCTTTTTCATCCCGAAATCCGCTTCCTGTACTCCGTCCACATCAGGAAAAGGTGTGGTTGCCCCCGTGAAAGGACGCATACAGCAGTGTCAAGGTGTCGTAATATCTCAGCGCGCCATCCTGTTCCGCCACCTTGAATTCCGTCTGCTCGTTGAGATGCCTGGTGACCAGCCACAGGTAGGCCGGGAAGAATTTGATCCCGGTTTCTTTTGCTGCCCGGTGCAGCTCGGTGACGAGACTTGAGAATCTTTCTCATCGGAAATCGCACAACAGATGTACTCTTGGGTAAGGTTTTCTTTGGTGATTTGAATCAGTTCTATGGTCATTCTCCCACTGTCACGCGGAAGCGGCACTCCTTTGCTCCAGTCAGAACCGTATGCAGCAATTTTACCTGAATCTTTCTGCCCCGCAGCAGCGTTTCCAGAACATAAAGGATGCTCTGCCGCGAGCACTCGCAATGCCCGGCCGGGCAGGTAAAACCATCCGCCACCAGAGGGCAGAGGCAACGGGGATACCCCAGCTCATACACGCGGCCCGGTTCCACAATGTCCGCAAAGAAATACTCCGATCTGCCGTACTTTTTGTACTGTCGGTCCAGGTCTCCGCCGCACTCGTTGAACTGCCGGCGCATCTCGCCCAGCACATAACCTTGCACACATCTCTCGGCGCAGGGGCGGTACATCTTTTCCCGCTCCGCTTGAGGCAGCGCTTCCATGCTTCGCTCCAGGGTCTCAAAAAATACCCGGTCAAAGACTTCGTTTTCCATAACAATTTATTCTCCCATCTTCTTCTATTCAGGCCGCCGGCAGAAAACCGGGTTGCGCTTGCCTGCATGATGCTCCCGGCAGGCGATACAGTCGCCATGGCGCTGACAGTGTGTGCGTTTGCAGGGACAATCCGCACGCTTTAAAACGCACAACATTGGCGTATAGCGGATGCCGTCCACAGTTTGCTCGGCATCTGTTTCGTAAAAGCCCAGATGCTGGTAAACCTCCAGCGCGTAGGGTGAGGAATTCACCGTCATCTGCCCTGTGGGATTGTCCCGGCAGGCGCGGAGAAAAAGCTGCCTGCCAACCCCCTGCCGGTGATACGCGCCGCGCACAAAAAACAGCGCAATATGCGTGCCGCCGCTGCGGGTGGCCAGAACGCCGATCAGAGAGCCGTCCTCAAACGCGCCATAGATGCGAAGATTCGCAAGGTAGCCCGCATCGTGGATAGAGTCGTAAAATGTGTCGGCCCCCTGCGGGATGTAGTCTGGCGCTTCAAATGTCTGAAAGACTTCCCACGCCAGCTCCAGCGCAGCGCCATATTCATCTTTTATCAGCGCTCGAAGCTCCAATATCTTGCGCATGTTTTATTCCGCCTTCTTTTCCGGCGTCGCAATCTCCTGCAACGCACGCACAATATCTTTCAGAATTAGCGGCTGCATACTGTCCCGATAGCCAGTAAGGTCGGCGTGCTCCAGCGCCGTTCGAATCCAGGGAATCAGGTTCGGCTTTGCTGCGGCAAGCTCTGGGAGTGCCTTAATGCACTGCCGGGCAGTAATGGGCTTTTCGTCCGTGACGTGTGTAAGAAACGCATTCACCACAGCGTCGAGCTTGCCCGCCGCATCCCAGCGGGCATTGGCAGCGAGAATTGCAATGGCACGGTTTCGCACCAGCGAGTTCTTATGACCCAGAAGCCCCAGAGCCTCCTCCAAATACGGATACCAGCAGTCACTCTCCCGGCTTTCGCGGACGATTCTGTCGGCGAATGCGCAGGCGGAGGCCGCATCTTTGTCTGTTAGGCGGGCGAGAAATTCAGATTGATCCATCATGCATCAACTCTTTTCTTTTTCCTCTTAGGCAGCGGTGTGAGTGGCTCTAAAATTTCAATGACCGCCCGCGTCAGCGCCCTGTCCTCAATGTCTAAAATGTAATGTGCTTACCGCCTTCATAGGGCAGTGCGGTATCTGCGCCAGCCATCAGTTCAGACAACTCCGGCAGGATCTTCACAAACACAGTGTTGTCACAAACCAGCAAGAGCGGCTTGTCGTTCACATACACCATATACTCCCCGAACATTTTACGGTAGCGCACCGCGCCCACACCCGCAAGCTGCTCGCAAACAAATTCAATATAATCCATCGTTGTCGCCATGCCACGACTCCTTAACACATCAGGATTTGCCGAGTTTTTACATCCCGCCAATCTTTCGGACCGTACCCGCTGTTCTGATCGTGAGTTTGTTGCTGATATTTGCACTGGCTGTTTTTGACCACCAGTTTGTCTTTTGATACTCTTTTCGGATGAAAGACCAGAATACGATTTCTTTGTAATCCTGAATCTGTTCCAATCCATCCTTTGGATCTCCAATCTCACTGAATACCTCGTGAAATGTTGCCGGCTTCATAATGAAAATGAGATTGTCATATACTTCTTTGTCTTCATTTCACCACCAGTTGGGAGCATGATGTAAAACATCTTTCAGTTCGTCTTTTGAGATTACAAAAACAGGTGTATTTAGGCTAAACCTATCCTTTATCATCTGTTCAATCCGACCGGCAATCATCTCATTGCCATCTTGATTGCTCGAAAAAGCAACATTTCCGCTGTTCAAATAAGTTTTGACCTCTATAAAACCAAGTTCCTCACAGTTGGCTTTTAATTCAGCCATTGGAATTCTGTTTTTACCGCAGATATTGACACCTCTTAAAAATGCGATATATCGTTTCATGTGATCATTTCATCTCGCCAAATTCCAACCTGTTCATTTTCTGACGCTCAGATAATGATTCCCGCACAGTGGTCAATCTCATGCTGGATAATCTGCGCTGGAAAGCCGGTAAAGGTCTTGAATCGCTGCTGAAAGGCTCTGTTCAGGTAGCACACCTTGATGGAATTCCAGCGTTTGGCCTTTCGCGTACCGGTGAGGGACAGACAGCCCTCTTCCGCCTCGTAGGGGCCGGACTTTTTCACAATCGCGGGGTTAAACAGCACCATGTATTCTCCGTCATTATCAAAGGCAATGATGCGTTTGTTCACCCCGATCATATTGGCCGCCATGCCCACGCATCCATCCTTATGGGCAATCAGTGTTTCCAGCAGGTCATCCGCAACCGGCAGGTCTGCCTCTGTTGCCGCCTCCGCCTCTTGGGAGAGAAAGACCTCATCCTTACAAATCTCACGAACCATCTCTTAAATCCTCCGCATGATCTTTTCCCCATCATAGCATAATTTTTTCTTAAAAAACAGTCTCTTTGACGGGGATGTGATACAATGGACGCAGTATCATTTCGTAAAACTGCGCAAGCAGCGTCGAGAAAATTTCTCCGACCCTGTGGTATCCTTTTTCTCGTAAGGAAGTGAACACAATGAACGACAAAACCCTGGCCGTCCAGCGAATGCAGGACTACATCGAATCGCATTTGGCTGAGTCCATCAATTTGGCACAGTTGTCGGAGGCTGCCTGCTTCTCGCCGTGGTATGCCGCACGAATCTTTCGGGAACTGACGGGGCTTGCCCCCGCCGACTATATCCGCAGGCTGCGGCTTTCAAAGTCCGCACTGCGGCTGCGAGACGAAAAGGTCAGGGTCATTGATGCGGCGCTGGACACGGGCTTTGAGAGCGTGGACGGCTACCAGCGGGCATTTTTGCGAGAGTTCGGCTGTAATCCTAAGGAATACGCTATGCGCCCCGTGCCGCTGCCCTTGTTCATTGCCTACGGCGTCAAATTTCGAGAATTGTGGAAAAAGGAGTGTACCAAAATGGCAAACGAAAAAAGCGTTTTTATTCAGGTCGTTGAAAAACCCGCGCGGAAGGTTTTTGTGAGGCGCGGCATCAAGGCGGCAGACTACTGGAGCTACTGTCAGGAGGTGGGCTGCGACGTGTGGGGCGTGCTGACCAGTATGAAGTCCCTGTGCGGCGAGCCGGTCTGCCTGTGGCTGCCGGAGCCGTACCGTGCCGGAAAATCGGAATATGTGCAGGGAGTAGAGGTATCGGCGGATTATGACGCCCCGGTGCCGGAGGGCTTCGACATCATCGACCTTCCCGCAGCCACCTACCTCATGTTCCAGTCAGAGCCCTTCGCCGAGGAGGATTATTGTGAAGCCATTGAGGCGCTGCAATCGGCGATGGATCGGTACGAGCCATCTGCCATCGGCTATGTCTGGGACAATGCAAATCCCCGCATCCAGCTGGAGCCTCGGGGTGAGCGCGGGTATATTGAGCTGAAAGCGGTCAAGAAGGCGTGAAAAAAAACAACATAGACTGAATAAGGTGACCAGCTTTATTGTTTTCCGCACTTACATTCCCCGGGCTGGGCATCACCTCAAAATGTGCGCCGCAATAAACAAAGAAAAAGCCGATTTTGAGATTCCTTAAAGCCGGCGGCAGGTGTCAATGCGCAAATTTTGAACTTTCCATAGAGAAAAACACACTGAAATTGACAATTTCAGTGTGTTTTGCCGGAGTAGTGCAGCTTAAACGCATGGTCTCCTGTGCCCAAAAGGACCTATATATTTTTTTCTACTCGTTTATGCCATTTCCGGTCGTTTCCGCTCGCTTTTTTACTCTTTATTGCTCTTAAAATTGCTGTTTTTGCGTGTTCTCCGGCAGCTGTATCACCTTCAACTCCGGTCCAGGTTGTTCACATATTGGTTGTCGTTTTGTGGAACTCACAAAAAATAATTGGGGCGGCATGGAAGATTCATGTCGCTGTTTTTATTGCAATTATGCCCCAACGCACCTATACTTGTATGCAGAGAAAACCGTCGAACGGCGGCGTATTTTCATCCGTGATCCGCTGTTTCTATCTGAACTTACAAGGAATGAAATACATGACTGAACGCTATATTGCCTTCGATGTGGAGACGCCGAACTGCGCAAACGATCGCATGAGTGCCATCGGGATCACCGTCATCGAAAGAGGTGTCATCGTAGACGGCTTCTATTCTCTGGTGAATCCGGAGGCCCGATTTGACTATTTCAATGTCCAACTCACCGGCATTACCCCGGAAATGGCAGTTACGGCACCCACCTTTTCTGAGCTCTGGGAAGAGATTGAACCGCTCATGAGCAGTGGCATCCTTATCGCACACAACGCGCCCTTTGACATGGGTGTGCTGGCAAAATGTCTGTGTGCTTACGGCATCGACTGGCAGAGCTCTGCAAGCTACGCCTGTACCTGCGTCATGGGCCGTGCCTGCTATCCGGGGCTCCCCAACCACAAGCTGAATACCATGTGCGACTATCTGGAGCTGAACCTGAATCACCACAATGCCGGCAGTGACAGCCGCGCGTGCGGAGAACTGCTGCTGGATTATATGCGCCGGGGGCTGAACATCTCCCGTTATGTGCGGCGGTATGATTTATCTCAGCGCCGCACGGTGGGGAGGTTTTGAAGATGCGGATTCTGGTGGATGCGGACGGCTGCCCGGTAGTGGATAGCACCATTGCACTGGCGAGGGCGCATCAAATTGAGTGCCTGCTACTGTGCGACACCTCCCATGTTTTCGAAAAGGACGGTGCCAGGACACTCACCTTCTCCAAGGGCGCGGACAGTGTGGATTTTGCACTGGTCAATCTGCTTCAACCTGGGGATATCGTGGTCACGCAGGACTACGGTCTTGCCGCCATGTGCCTGGCGCGAAACGCCGTGGTGCTCAATCAGGACGGCATGGAATATACGGCAGACAACATTAATGCGCTTCTTTTGCAGCGCCACACAGCCAGGAAGATCCGAAACGGCGGCGGACGGCTCAAGGGGCCGCCCAAACGCAAGCCGGAGCAGAATGATGCATTTCGAGCGAAGCTGGAAGAGTTGCTCAGCAGATGATCGTCCGCACTATTTGTGATAATGGCCAAACCTACCGGAAACCAATATATGGATTTGGTTATTTCCCATTTTCATGTATTTTCTCCTCCGCAAATTCCAGCTTGTGCATCAGCCCGACAAATCCGTGTCATAGCGCATTTAGGAATAATAAAGAAGCATACTCAGCTGTGCTTCCTCTGATCCGATGTTTCTGTACGAATGCGGCACATCCGCCAGAAAACGGATAGAGTCACCCTTGCGAAGAACAAACTCTTTCTCTGCTGCCGTAATTTCAATTTCGCCGGAAAAAACGGTAATATACTCTTCCGTACCGGACAAATGCGGCTCTGCGCGCAAACTGCCACCAGCGGCGATCACAATTCGGTAAGTTTCAAAGCCGCGCTGCTCATCAAAGCCAAAGGATGGGTAGTTGATATATTTCCCGCCATCCTCCACAATTGGTGAAACAGCCGTTACGGGAATCACGGTGGCCGTTTTTGGGGGCTCCTCAATGAGTGAAGTAAAAGACACTTTATAGCCGTTGGCAATTTTCCACAGAACAGAAATGGTCGGGTTTGCATCGCCCTTTTCAATTTGTGCCAGCATACTGCGGGAAACCCCGGTCACACTTGCGGCAGCATCTAATGTGAGTTTCTTCTGCTCCCTGGTGTTTTTTAAATTTTGAGAGATTGCCAAATTGATGCTCAAAGAAAACGCCTCCCGTGTTGACAATATAATGGATTCATAGTACATTATAGGGGAATCCGGCATGTTGTACTATTAATCTATTATATCACCGTAAGAAAAGGGAGGCAAGTCGTATGTTCAGTTGGGTTCATTTTTTGATTTATGCAATTATCACAGCGGTCACGCCGGGGCCAAACAACATCATGTCCATGTCCAATGCCGGGCGTCTGGGGTTTCAAAAAGCGCTTCCGTTTAATTTGGGCATTTGGGTCGGTTTTTCAGCCGTAATGCTGATCTGTACATTTTTTTGCAACACGTTGTCTGGCATCATTCCTATCATCAAGATGCCGATGCTGATTGTCGGCGCCGTATATATGCTGTGGTTCGCATGGAAAACCTTCAAAAGTTCTCCTGAAATCAAGGAAGATCACTCGCGCAGCGACTTTCTGTCTGGTTTGCTGCTGCAATTTATCAATCCCAAAATCTATATTTACTGCATCGTATCTATGGAGGCATATATCCTGCCGTTCTATCAGGGAAACTGGAGTGCATTGATTCTCTTCGCGTTGCTACTAGCAGTCATCGGGTTTGCGTTTACCCTCTGTTGGTCACTGTTCGGTTCCATATTCAAGCTGCTGTTTTCAAAATATGCTAAAGTTTCAAATACGATCATGGCGCTGCTGCTTGTCTACTGCGCCGCTTCATTGTTCTTTTGATCAATGCTGGAAATTACAGCTTGCATATCAATCCGACAAATCCGGATTTATAGAGGCGAAGGTTAC
This sequence comes from Clostridiales bacterium, assembly GCA_012719745.1. Lineage (GTDB taxonomy): Bacteria > Bacillota > Clostridia > Oscillospirales > Oscillospiraceae > Vescimonas. The sequence goes on from JAAXZS010000082.1 coordinate 46,055, forward strand.
GCTCATAATCTGCCCTACAAATCGGGATTATGACATTTCAGCCGCAATTTTCACAAGTTCACTTATCTCAGCTTTATCAGTATGATCTGCCAACACAGGGGGCTTTTTAGTAACCATTTTGACCATAGTTCTTCCCAAAAAGCCCATTTTCTTTGGGTCCATTCCCCCCTCATAATAAAAAAACGGAGTATCATTAAGTTGATTGGTCTCCATACATTTTTTCAAATCCATCTCTTCCTTAGCAGTAAAACCAACTCCGAATACGATAAGTTTATGTGGTTCAAAACTTCTGATTCTATCCAACCCATTAACCATTCCACCCATAATCCAACCACCATGAATGATAAGATCATAGTCTGCAACATCTTTTTTAGTTGTCTTTGATACTTCCTTCAAACCACATGAAAGTTCCTGCGATACCCACTCTGCATATTTCTTAGTAAATCCTGTTTTACTTTGATATGTAACCAATGTTTTCAAATTTTTTTCCTCCATAATTTTCAATTTGATGAGCTGCGACTAATTGCTATTACCTGTAACAAAACAGCCGTGTGGAAAATCCACACGGCTGGCATCGCAGGCGCAAGGCCTACCGTTCATTTATTATAAGGCGATATGGTAGAAGTTTCAAGAAAACATTGAATTGACACGCCTCAAAAATTGCCCCGCTATAATCAAAGAAATAGGCCTGTTTTGATGGCCCTCAAAGTGGGCAGCAGTCACATTCACAATTTCAAGCCTTTTACATAGAAAAACACACTGAAATCAGTGATTTCAGCGTGTTTTTGGTCCGAGTAGTGCGACTCGAACGCACGGTCTCCTGGTCCCAAATTGCTGTGCAAACTTTTTTCTACTCGTTTATAGCCATTTATGGCCGTTTCCGCTCAGTTTTCCTTACTATTTGGCACTCTTTAAAGCACTGTTTCCACGTGTTCCACGTCTGACTGTGGTAATCTATGTGGTCAAAAACCATTGCAGCACAATGGTTTTCACTGCCCGCATTGTCAAAAAATAGTAATAGAAGTGGTCAAAACGCTTCTTTCCGCAAAGTTGGTGTTTTTCACTAACTCTGGGTGGGAAGCTTGCGTTTCAGCTTTTTGTTTCTGGTCGGTCGGATTGTAACTCTGCGGTCGACGTTATGCAAGGATTATCTACCGGGACAGCAGCTCAAAATCTGCGGGGCTGTAAACAAAGAAAAAAAAGCCTGTATACTATCGCGCCATAAAGAAATCAGGCTATCAGTTTTTTTCTACTCTCCGTTAGGCTGTGTAGTGCTGCGTACAGTAAATTCATTTTAGTAGATCAGCCAAGGTATACTCGCCACGTTGAATATGCGATACTCTTTTGTATTCCTTCAGCGCAGAAATCAATATGGCAGTATCAGCAAAATAGGACTTTACAAACTCAGCATTTTTCACATTGCTGTATCTGAGTTCGATCTTGGAGAATTCACTTGGCTTCATACCAGACCTTTTGTATTCTTCATATTTGCCCTCGCGAAAGATAATCAGCATCTCAATTTCGGGTGCAGTGATAACATTGATGACCTCGATCTTGTCGACATAAGCCTTGCTGAGCCTAAATTGCTCTCTGCGAGAATCCAAAATTCGTAAGACGGTTATTCCTTCTGTGAAACCTTTTCTTAAGTACTGTGCTTCAAAGCCTTTTGCACTGCGGCAGCGGATAGGTTCTCCTTCAAGCATGTCATCACGGGTGAAAATGAGTTTATCGTCATCAAGTAATAATTCGATAATTGCTTGTTCGGCAGCACCCTCACAAATGCACGCAATATATTTTGTGAGCTCCATTACTTGGCCTCCTTGTACGAATGGAGCAGTCTCTTTTTGAGATCCATATATGCGTCGTACATGGGAACCGTACCCTCAAGGTAGCCGCTCTGGTAGGCTTCACTCTTTTTGATGTCGTTTCTTTTCAGAATCGTAGACAGGTTTTCTGCGGTAATCCCATTACGGTTACGAACAATATAAATGTTGTCATTACGCTCGAATTCATCAAGTAACTCCGCATAGTGGGTAGAAAATATCAGCATGGCGCCTTTGGGGTTAACTTTAGCATCCATGTAAAAACGAATCAGGGTTGATACAATTTCACGATTGAAATGATTCTCAAGCTCATCAATGATAAGGTATCCGCCGCTGCTAAATACTTTGATGGCATTTACAAATGTGTTGATGCCTTTAATCGTGCCTGAGGACAAATAACGATTCAGTTCAGAAAGCCTGCTGAGTACGATTTCCTCTTTACCGTGGAATTTTAAATGAATATCAGTATCTTTCGTCGTCTTTTTAATATGCAAATACTCTATGCTTGGATCAAAAAAAGCAATCAACTCAGGAGGACAATCTTCGGAAATACTTAGCTCGTTGATATTCGTATATTGCAGCGTATCCGTAATAACAAGCTTATCCTTGTTTGTTTTGTTAAAGGCTACCATGATGCTGACGTCATCAAGCAAAAACGCTTCGTCATTGCTTCTTTTGAGCGCAGGACTAACATCATCGAAAGCAAAGATATCAACTTTACTTTTGACTTTTGTACCTGGCTTGGATTTGAGATATTCATCCGCAATAATCAGCTTGCCATTAACCTTACGGATCACTGTGTGGAGAAGATGAACGGAATGATCTTCAGTATAAAAGTAAATGTCAAATGTTGCCTGACCATGCTCATCCAATCCATCAAGCACTTCACTGTATGAAATATTGTTGATAGATTCATTGCCAAGCATTCTGCAAATAAAAGTAATCAGCTTCAAGATAGAGGTTTTACCGGAAGCGTTGATACCAACGAAAGAGATAACATTGTTTTGATAAAAGTGCTGCGCATTTGTAGAAAACAGGCAACTCATCTTATCGGCGTTTTCGCTGGTAACCCGTTGAAGTGCCAGAAAGTCAATTTCGCACGTTTTTTGGAACAATGGGAGTCCTGAAACGGATATTTTCAGCAATTTCAAAATGTTCACCTCTTAATTACGTAATTTGCGTAGTTATCTACTCACTTTATAGCATATTATCCCCTGAAAATCAAGATTAAAACCGCGAAGTATGTTTTTAATGCTTGATGGATTCCGACATATAAAAAATCAATGAGATAGGGATCATGATTATTCGCAATATTTCTCGTATGGTATAATGGTCCCCAGAAACAGAACCATTTGATTGAAATTTATCGTGAACATGGTATTCTAAAACAAATGGAAGGAAGTGCAAGATCATGGCACGAACGAATTACACACCGGAGTTTAAATCAAAGCTGGTTCTGGAGGTTCTGCAGGGCGAAAAGGAACTGAACGAAATTGCCGCAGAGCATAGCATCAACCCCAATATGCTCCGCAACTGGAAGAAGGATTTCCTCGCAAATGCCAGCCGCGCCTTTGACGAAAACCGTCAGGCCAAGGAGATGCGGAGGAAGGAGGATGCCCTGAAGAAAGAGAATGAGCGGATGCTCAGAACCATCGGCCAGCTGACGCTGGAACGAGATTTTCTTCAGGACTGCTTTCGCATCACAGGGACGCCCCTCCCCAAGTTGCCTGAAAAGTGACCGCAGCCTATCCGTTCGGCGGCAATGCGATCTGCTGGGCTTGCCCCGGGGAAGGATCTATCATAAGCCGGCCGAGCCGTCTGCCGAATTGCTGGAGTGCAGGGAAAAAGCCATGGCTCGCATCGATTTCTGGCACACGGAAATGCCGTTCATCGGCACGCGCAAAATGGTTGTGCAGCTGGCATCTGACGGCATTCTTGCTGGCAGAAAGCTGGTTCGCAGGCTCATGGCCGAGATGGGCATTCATGCGCTCTATCCAAAGGCAAATCTGTCAAAGCGAAACTTCAAAGAGTCAATTGTGCCGTATTTGTTGCGAAACAAGTTTGTTTTCCTTCCAAATCAGGTGTGGTCCATCGACATTACCTACATCAAAATGCGGCATGGACATCTGTACCTGACCGCCATTATCGACTGGTATAGCCGAATGGTGGTAGGCTGGAATCTCTCCGACACTCTGGATACATCCTGCGTCCTGAAGGCCGTCACAGACGCCGTGGCGGCGCACGGCTGTCCGGCAATTCTCAATTCTGACCAGGGCTGCCAGTTTACAAGCGCGGAATACAAGGCACTTTTGAAGCGGCTCCACATCACCCAGAGCATGGACGGCAAGTCCCGCTGGGCGGACAACATTATGATTGAGCGTTGGTTCCGCAGCCTGAAAACCGAAGAAATCTACTTGAACGAATATGAAACCCCGCGTGCGCTGCGGCAGGCGATCCGCGCCTATGTGCAGCAGTATAACACGGTTCGCCCTCATCAGGCGCTGGAAAATTGCACGCCGGAGGCAATGTACTACGCGAGCTTCCCAGTGCAGAACGCCGACCTTGATGGGCTGGGACGGGCTGGTTAAGCCCCCCGGTGGCGAGGCAACGGCACGCGTTGTTACTTCGATTTTGTTCACGATAAATTATTTGAAATTGGTCTTGACAAGGGGACCATTATATGGCACCTTGAAATAGTCCAGGTATTTCTTGAACTTATCCTGCGCCGAAAGGCAAGTGTCACGCAGATATCCCGGCTCAGACTTCCATTCACGCAGTCCCCGATAATAGAACATTTTCAGATCTTCATCAATGATAAATGGAACGATATTATATTTCAGGCATTCCTTAAACAGAATCAATCTGCCGACACGCCCGTTGCCATCCTGAAACGGATGGATGGTCTCAAATTCATAATGAAACGCAATCAGGTCTTCCAGCGTTTTACTGTTGCTTTCACGATACCTTTTTAGAAGTGCCGCAAGTCGTTCCGAAACTTCTTCGGGCGCCGCAGTATCTTTTCCGCCCACTTCGTTGGGAAGTTTTTTGTACTCGCCAATCGCAAACCAATTCTTTCTGGAATCACTGGTTCCGCTTTTTAAAGTGCGGTGAAGTTGCTTGATAAAAGCTTGGCTGAGTGGCTGTGCTGCCTGCTCAATGACCATATCGATACACTTGAAGTGGTTGGCCGTTTCTATAATGTCATCCACATTCACAGCACTATCACTCGCACCAATGGTGTTGGTTTCATAAATGTAGCGGGTCTGATCATGAGTAAGGCGACTGCCTTCGATGCGGTTGGAGTTGTAGGTCAGCTCAATCTGAATTTTGTGGTAAATGCCGCCGCTGACTTTTGCTGTTTCTTCAAGCCGCAGACATTCCAATAGTGTCTTGGGCGCATCGTCATGCCGATTACTGCGCACAGGGCGCTGCGCAATTTCGGGAATATTCCAAGTCTTTCCCGTCAGAAATGCTTCAGGAATTTTCCCGGCGGCACAATAATTTCGAACGGTACGCTCGGATAGATTCCATTGTTTTGCGATTTCCGCTACCGAACAGAACTTCATACGCATTCACCCCTATAGGTTTCTTAGCTATAGTATAACCTGCTATCGGCAAAAATACAACATTGGCATGACAGCTAAAACGGTAAAGCTTGCCGATACCGGCAAGCTTTATGACCAGCTCTCAAAATCTGCGGGGCTGTAAACAAAGAAGAAGCCACCTATAGACTATTTCACTTTATTTTTGGCTAAAATAAGATTACATCGGATTTTAGCCTTGCTCCCCCGGAGCGTTTGGGCTAAAATAGGATCATATCAAATATTAGCCGGAGGTAAGCATAAATGGGCTATATCAAGCGTGATTTGGAAAGCAAAATTCTGGCGCTCTCAAAAGAATATGCCTGCATTCTGATTACCGGCCCACGTCAGGTCGGTAAGACTACGGTCCTAAAGCAGCTGGCAGCAGCAGATCGTGAATATGTCACGCTGGACGATCTTGAAGATCGCGCACTTGCAAAGCGTGACCCTGCCTTATTTCTGCAAATGCATTCTCTGCCAATTTTCATTGACGAGGTGCAGTATGCGCCTGAACTGTTCTCCTATATCAAAATTGCCATTGACAACGGTGCGGCTCCCGGTTCCTTCTGGCTGACCGGATCACAGGCGTTTAAGATGATGGAACTGGCACAGGAGTCTCTGGCAGGCCGAGTGGCACTTTTGCACATGCCCGCCCTCTCTCAGCATGAGATATATGGGAGCGGAAACAATGTACCGTTTTCTGTGGATCTCGATGCGCTGAAGCAGCGGAAAAAGACTGGGCAGCAGGCTCTGCTCCCGAAAATGTATGAGCGCATCTGGAAAGGCTCTATGCCGGGTCTTGTCAGTGGGAAATTCACCGATCGGGATGTGTTTTACAACAGCTACATGCAAACATATATTGAGCGCGACGTCAGTGAGCTGATCGCGCGTGTGGACAAGCTGCAGTTTCAGGATTTCATCCGAGCTGTCGCCTGCCGGGCGGGGCAAATGCTGAATGTGCATGACATTGCCATGGATATTGGCGTGTCGGATGACACCGCCAAGCGCTGGCTACAGGTGCTGGAAAAATCCGATGTCATTTTTTATCTGCGTCCCTACTCGAATAATCTGCTCAAACGTACCATCAAGACGCCAAAGCTGTATTTTTTTGATACAGGCCTTGCGGCTTATCTGACGAAATACACCACCCCGGAGATTCTTGCCAACGGCGCCATCAGCGGTGCCCTGCTGGAGAACTATGTGGTATCAGAAATTCGCAAGACTTATTTCAATGACGCCAAGGATTGTTTGCTCTGGTATTACCGCGATAAAAGCAGCAATGAAATCGACATGGTCATTGAAAGCGATGGTCTGCTGCATCCGCTGGAAATCAAGCGCTCCGTCAACCCCGGCAGCGAGCTGATCGGTGCTTTCGAGGTATTGGACAAGGGCTCTGTTCCCAGAGGAAAAGGTGCAATCCTGTGTATGAGACCCGAACTGTCCGCCATCAATGCAGATAACTTCATTGTGCCGATCTGGATTATTTGATTCAGGAAAGCGCAGTTTTTGAGAGTCGAGACAGGATCAGGTCAAATCGCGCTTATTTCAGGTGGCTGGACAAGGTTGGAGTGCTTCTCCTTCGGCACCTACAACAGCAGCCACCAGCATACCACCTTTGAGAATAAATATGTCCCGATACGCAGAAAGAGAAATGCGCTCTAAAAAGCGCTCCATCATATAGTTTCGCATAAGAATTTGTGCGTCAGCGGCGTTTTTCGGGACAAGTTTTGAATTAAATCCTTGAGCTGCCTTGCAGTTTGAATCATAATAGAACCTCCAAATATTGCCGTAACACTTTTTCTACGCGGAACTGTGCTGCGTACCGCATCAGAGTAATGATATGCGTATCTTTGCCAATCCGATCGATTGTAAACCATGGGTTCATGTTCATTTCTCTTTCCTGTTATATAAATAATTTTGCTCGACAAATCTCAGATGATCGGGCACAGTTAACCTACACTGACAAATTGGGAGCTATTTTGCTCCACTGTAACGGCCTTACATCACTTCGCTCAGCTTTTCGACCCTGCAACCCTTACTTGCGTAATATGCAAGCATTTCCTCTATTTTTTGTTTATCGTAACTGGTGATGCAATCAGACAGGACGTGGACGGTATAGCCCTCCTTCGCCATGTTATAGCAGGTTGATTTCACACAGGCTGTGGCGTCAGCGCCGGTAATATAAAACTCCGCAATTTCATTTTGGGCTATGAAATCAGTAAACTCTTTGCTTGTCAGCGCATTGCCCTTGGTTTTTGTAAAAGTGTTTTCGGATACGATTTTCATGTCCGGCACCAATTCCGCGCCGCGGGTATCCGGCTTAAAGGTTCTTGTCCCGGCCGACAGATTATTGTGCTTGATATAAACTACGGGCAGATCCTGTGCGGCGGCCCAGTCAATGGCTGCATTGATGTTGTCTATGATCTCCCGGTAATTCTTTGTGATGTCATTCTGAATGTCAATTACAACAAGTGCTTTCTTCTGCATATTGATTTCCTTCTCAATTCGACTTCTATGATCCAGTCTTGCACTTTGAAAATGATTGCTGTCCCTCTTTCAATGGAACCAAAGTAATGTCTGGTGCACTGCCCTTGCTCGATCAGCCCGCCGGGGTAAACTCGGTCAACAGCAGAGATTCATCTTTTCCGCTCATGCTGACTGTGAAGAACCGCTCTGTTCCGGTCTCGTCCAGATAGGCGATCCCTCGGTTGGGCAGCGCGCCGTCGAACAGCATGGACACGACGAGAGGCTTGTCCGGGGTCAGAGTGTCCATTTCATAAAGGACATTATCTGCTTTGAACTGTATTTCGTCGTTCTGCTGCGACTCTTTGAAGCCGAGTTCGAGATACTTAAACTCACGAATATCCGTGTTTGCCGTAAACACGACTTTCACCTGATAATCGGAACTGCCGTCTGTGTACGCAGCGGCCAGCTCGTCTGGCGCGTAATCGACGCTGACGACAGCCTTTACCGGCGCAGGCGAGCTTACCGGCGCTTCCGGCGCTATTGTCTCGGATGGTGCCTGCGATAACTGCGCCGATTCAGTGCTGCTGCCGGAAGTCGAAGTTGTCGCTTCGCCACAGGCTGCGAGCGAACATAGTAAAACAGTTATAGCAATTGCTGCCAAATATCTTTTCATACCAAATCCTTTCTCACGCGTCCGCTCTGGCTTTCAAGCAGTTATACAGCACATAAAGTCCGATCAGCAGAAGCACCGACCCGCCCAAAACAATATACATGGTTCCGATTTCCACCTTATCGCCGAAGAAATAGAGATTGCAGTCGACAGAATCTTTCATTGCTTCCACAACCTCTGCGGGGTAGTTCTGCGCTGCCATTTCCCGATAGGCACCTGCCATGGCGTGGTTGCGCAAAAGCGAAGTGCCGTATGTACCGGGCAGGAAGGACAGTACCTTTTGCAGTCCCTCACCAAAATTGGAGATAGGCATATACGCGCCGCAGAGAAAGCCGTCGCCCGCGCTGACGATGGTTCCTATCGCCGAGCCTTGCCCCGAGGTGAAGAGCGACACGTTGATGAGGGAGGACAGCGCCGTGCCAAACAACACCAGGAGCACCACATCAAGCAGCAACAGCAGCACATCGCTAAGAGAGAGATACCAACCGACAAGCACAAGATATACGAGGCAAACGGCAAGCGCCGTCAGGCAGATAATCAGCGTTGCGGCGAAGGTTGCAAAGAAATAGCTCAGCGCAAGGGCACTGCTTTTTACGGGAGTTATGGTCAGGTCGTGTCTTGCCCCGGTAATTTTGTCATTCACCATCAAAAGATTGGAGCAGAAGGCGACGGTTACACAGCTTACCGCAAGGATGGATGAGATGAGCTGTCCACCAACCACGCCGCTGATGAGGGTGTCATCCACCGCAAAGCCTTCCGGCATGGCAGAGGCAAAGGCATTGTTGTATATCTTGCCAAGAAAGGTTACATAGAGTACCAGTAAAATGACTGGCGTAATGAGGGAGGTGAAGAACATCCACTTGTCCTTGAAAAACAGCTTGCAGTTGCGCCTTGTTAAAGCGATCAGTTCCATCATTTTATACCTCCCGAAAGGGTCTTTTTGGTCACGGCGAGAAAAACGTCGTCCATTTTGCCCTTGGTGACCTCGAAGTCGGTAAACACGTTGGGATTACCTACGATCAGTTCCGTGGCTTTTGCGGTATTGGGCACGGAAATACGATAGGCGTCCCGAATTGCTTCATAGGGCAAGCCAATTGCTTTGACGACATCCTCAGCAACGCCGTACAGCGTGATAAAATCGCCGGTGTAGGTATTTTTGAGCGTCAGCGGCGTGCCCTCGGCGGCAATTTTCCCGCTGTCCAGAATCACCACATAGTCCGCATCAGCGGCTTCTTCCATGTAATGCGTGGTCAAAAAAACCGTCATATGCTCTTTTTTTCGCAGGTCAGACACCACATCCCATAAAAGCTTTCGCGTCTGCGGGTCAAGCCCAGTGGTGGGTTCGTCCAGGATCAGAATCTTCGGCCGGTGCAGCAGCGCGCGGGCAATGTCGATGCGTCTGCGCTGTCCTCCGGAGAGCTTTCCCACCGTACGCCACAGCAAATCTTCAAAATCCAGCAGCTTTGCAAGCTCAGAAAGGCGCTGTTCAAACTCTTTTCCGGCAATCCCATACAGCGCCGCTCGGCTTTGCAGGTTATCCCGAACAGTTAGTGGTTTGTCCAGCACAGAGTTTTGAAAAACGACACCAAGTTCGCGCTTGATGGAATCCATGTTTCCGTCCGTGCTTTTTCCGCAGATGCACACGCTTCCGGAGTCCTTAGACAGCTGCCCGCACAGGATGGAGATGGTGGTGCTTTTTCCCGCACCGTTGACGCCCAAAAAGGCAAACAGTTCGCCCTCCTTGACGCGAAAGGAAAGATCCTGCACGGCTTTGACCTCGCCGAATCTTTTATGTAAGTGTTCAATTTCAATGATATTTTCCATGTCCGATGCTCCTGTTTATATTCTTTTCGATCTGAACCGTGCTGAAGGAAACAATGGAAATCCTGCATTATGCTTCTTCAAGTGCGATCCATACTTCTTGGCGATTTTCTTGCATATAGCATTCGAATATTGGCAAGTCTGAAAGCTTATAGCCCGAACACGGCAGCCATTCAGAATAAAATTCCTGATAAATATCGTTTATTGCCTTTGGAATTTCGCCATCCGCATTGATGACAACCCATGTTGCAGCAGGATAGGAAAACTCCGCCATTCCTTCCGGAGCGGCGACATGATTACACCCCGGTGTCTCAACATGGTTGGTGACGGCCTGAATATAGTCCATTTCATCCGAACTTCCCGATTCAGCTCCGGCGGCAATTCCCAAAAAGCCAGAAGGTCGATAATCCGGGAAAAAACTCATAAACTTCTTCATAGTGCCGTCTTTCCACGCCTTTTCCCAAATTTGAGGGACAAGTTCAAAGGCCCTATCGGTTTTAATTCTATGTGAGATTCCGGCCACTCTGAATGCAGGCCATTGTTCAATTTGATACTTCATTTACTTTGCTCCTTTCATTGCGATAGGCATAATCCATGCCGCGCCGCCGGTCAGCATCGATGCCGAAAAAAATTTCCAAAAGCGGAGGGGTTTTCTGCTGTTCATGCTTCATGTTGTGAAAACATGCAAACCACTCCCTTGGAGATTTGAAAACCGTTCTTTTCATAGAACTTCATTGCAGGCGCATATTCACTCGTGTATAAAACCACACCCGCAAATCCATGTTGTTCACTGTAAGACTTGATTGCGTTCAGAAGTATTTTCCCGATTCCCTTGCCCTGCATATCAGGCAGAACCATCATTTCGTTAATATATATTTCTTCACGGCAGCCGGAGATTTTTCCACACGCAAATATTGCGCCCTGAACACTTCCGGCTTTCTCATAAACGTATCCCACAAACCGCTTCTGTTCCATGTAATCCTGAAGGTATTCGCAAGCCCTTCTGCGCTCCAATCCACCCCCCAGTATTCCTTCGGGAAAGCCTTAGCATAAAGCTCTCCGCACAAAGGAATATCTCCTTGCTGGATTTCTCTGAGCATATTCTCTGCCTCCTCGAACGTGTCCCTCTTCATGATGAATGTACGTTGTCGCAAAAGCCGCTTGCAAATACGATTTAGTGCTTCTCAGTCACAGATAACGCTCAAAATGCTCCATATCGTCTTTCAAATCCGTTAAAAAGCGATTGATGTGCCAGCCGTCCGTCGTTGCATGGTGGCAGGTCAATGAAAGCGGCATCCAAAAGCGCTTATCGCATTCCGTGACTTTGCCTGCCTCAACCGAGGGAAAATAGTAAGGCTTGTTATCATAGCTGTGAACTGCAAAATGCTCAAAATTGATCCACGGTAGGCAAGAGACCGTATATGCGTTTTCGGGCGGCATCTGCGGCTGGGCAAGAACACCGTGATGGCCGCCGTACAAACGCTGATTTTCCAAATACTGACGGTAAAAAGCCGAGAACTGCTCGTCGAACGGTGTCCACATCAGAGAAAATGTATGGTCGTCATCATGAAACGAGGCATACAGCGGCGTCAGCTGATCGTAATAGCCGAGAACGCCGTCTTTTTCCGCAGCTTTGAATTCAGTCTGCCGGTTTAGATTCTTTGTGACAAGCCAAAGGTAGGCTGGAAAGAACTTAATTTTTTTCTGATGGGTGATATTCCACAACTCAGTCACATCCAGCCTGACCGTCGTGGAGTATCCTGTGGGAGCCATCTTGGAAAAATAGTAGAACATTTCTCCGCGCGGCCATCTCTGTAAATCAATTGGTGTAAATAACATAATCTTCATTTCCTTCTTTCTCTGCGATTGCCCCTTAGCTATAAAGCAAACCGACGCAGAGCGGCCATCCTTAACAGGAAAGTCCGGCTCTGCGTCATGGCGTCTGGCTCTCAGACGATTCTTTTCCAAACCGGATCGCGGTTTGATTCCTGTTTAATTTCAAGATAGCTCGCAAAAGTGTGTGGGGCATTTTACATATTTCTGATTTCCCAGTCCCGAAGCACCTTCAGCTGCTCAGGGGTATGGAACCAATGCTCACCGGGTTCATACACTTCAAGCGATGCATGATGGGTCTGAGCAAAACCCGCGATTGTTTGTCGTGAGGTCAGATTATCCTGACCGGCATACAGGATGGCGGTTGGCGTACTCCATCCCGACAACGGATGCTCCCTTACCCAGCAAAGATATTGCCAGGAAAGAGTTTGCCCAAAATTTGTTGGGATCTCGCCTTTGGCGTGAAGAAGTTCCTCGTTCACACCGGCCCAGCCGATCATATCAACGATTAACCGTTCCATGTCCACAACAGGGGAAACAAACAGTGCTTTTTCAATCGGCTCATGTTCCAGTGCAAGCATGGAAAAGTATGAACCGATACTGTTGGCTCTGACAGAAATCCTTTTCCAGCGAGATATCATGTGTTCAGCGACAGCTTGCAATTCCGGTACAACGGACCACGGATTAAAGCGACCCGCATCTTCTTTGCGAGCTCCGTGTTCCGGAAGGTCAATGCCGAGAATCTGATACCCGGCCGGGACTGCAATTTCTGCAAAAACAGAGGCTTCTTCTTTGCAGCCGCCTTGTCCGTGGACAAAAAGCCAAACGTTTTCGCTGGGGTTCCCATATACTACGGCAGGGATTTGGCCGATGAGAATATTTTCAGTTTTCATTGTAATTCCTCTCGCTATTTCAGATCATATCATCCGCCTGTACTGCGGCGGTGTCTGTGCTGCTGCATATTCATTGCTTGTTTACAGAGATGTAAAGATAGCAATGTGCTCTGCCGTCCTTCGTATAGTCACCAGGCACAGTACTCTCGTAATCCTCGGTGAAGGCTCGGTGAAGTGTGTCCGCATTTTTATCCGCCCAGACCTGTGTCCACGCTCTGTTCGCGGCCTCTTTTATGTCTGCACCATCAAAATCGTAAGCCGCGTATTCGCCGGCCTCGACCTTTTGAGCCATCTGCGCAAAGAACGCTTCCCGTGCAGTAAAGATACTCAGGTCATATTCGCCCGTCTCATCGGATTCATAGTTTGAGTATCTGGACACAGGGGAAAGGCCCTGTTGAAAAGTCCCGTTGTTGTCATACATCAGTGGGATCTTCCCGCTTACAACATCGCGCCAAAGCGCCTCGACTTTTTCCATTCCCGCCTGCGAATTGTCCGCTCGCAGTGTGATTTCACTTAATATGTACATTATGATGCCTCTTTCTGTTTTTGTTCTATGCGATGTTTTGCTTCTCCACAGCATCTCGCCCGAAATCGAGAATACGCGGTAAAGGCGCTTCTGCGGCGGTCATGCGATGGCCTTGCGATCACCCATGATACCAGCCGGTACGAGAGTTGACGGTTACATAGGGGACAGTCTTTCCGTCCACTTTCACAAACACCTGAAACGAACCGTCGCCTAAATCCTCATAGTGATCGGGCGTCACTGAATAAGCGTCCAGCAGGTCTCTTTCAAACAGGCTTTTCCAGTTGTCCGATATAGGAGCGTGATCGGTAAGATAGGCCGCAAAAGCGGAAATATTTTCTGCTTCTCCGCCATCCTGCAAGTAGCTTTCATAGCAGGCGTCAAAATCAACGGCGTCCAGAAAGGAAGGGCTCCAGCTTTCCTTCCCGGATAAGATGTAGTCTTTGACTTGATTGAAAAAGGCTGTATGGTCAAGCCTTTCCGCAGTTTCAGATGCGGCGGGTAGTTCAGCTTGGCTGCCACTGTCATCTGCTTCAGCCTGCAAAGGTGAGCTTGTTGCGGTAACCGATTCTCCGGGACCTGTCGTACCGGGCGCGCAAGAGCAGAGCAGCAGGCAAAGCAGGATTGCAGCTGCAAAGAATCCTTTTTTCATACTGCTTTCTCTGCCTCTGCGGGAACGACGCGAAACTCTTTTGCGTTGACAATCCGCTCCTGTTTGCACTTCGGGCAAAACAAAGGAAAATTTTTCAGCACTGTGTCGTGGCGCAGCCGCAGCCTTGTCTTACTTCCGCATATCGGGCACATGACCCATGCCTCGCTTTTCTTGTCCATTTAAAACCTCATTTCCCATAAATTATAAGATGCATCAAGTGCCTTCCAACTTCTGCCGCAACTGCATTTGACATGAGCAGAAAACCTATTTTTCCGGATCGGCAATTAGCCTATTCTTGATTTTACCCAGCCGCGCGAACAGCGCCATTGCGCACAGAATCAAGCCTGCCATACCAATGAGACCGGTCGGATTTGGCCCCAGCAAGCTATTCTCCTGCCGCAAAGAGAGAAAGACCGGAATTTCACCGATGATATTGACGACACCGTGGACAATGGCTGCGAACATTGCGTTACCGCTGACCGCAGTCACATAACAGCAGATTACTCCAACCGCCAGACACATCAGCATCATCATCGCCATATTGCTCCATGGTGTGCCTGGGTTCGCGGCGCTGTAATTAAAGCCAAAGTAGATCAGCGGCAGATGCGCAATTCCCCACAAAAAGCTATTGAGAAGAACTGCCTTATGTATGCCAAACCGCTTGATTTGCCGGGGGAGCAGGTATTCGCGCCAGCCGATCTCCTCGCAAAGCTCCAATAACTGAATTGGGATAAAGATTGCCGAGATTGCGGCAGCAGCCGCCCAAAAAACAATCGGTGTATGTACTGCCATCACGCCGCTGCCGGAAACGCCGGTCAGCGCGGTAAGCGCGCCGTAGTCGAATACGCCGCTGTACTTTTCCGGGAATATAGCAAAATACATGACCGCCCCCAGGGCAATCAGGAGACCAGGGCCAAAGGCGCAAAATGCCCAAAGACCAGGACGCTTCCAAACACGCAGAGAAAAATTCCACCGCCCCTTATCGTGCGTAATTCGGCGCGCGGCAAGCGCGGCCAGGATGGGAACAGCGGTAAATACTTTCTGCAAAAAGCCATACACAGGGTTCCCGGTTTCGTTTTTTGTGAGCAAAGCAGCGCCCCCCAGCCCGAAACATACGGCATAGACCAGCAGCAGGTAAAGCCTGCTCTGCTTTCGGCAGTCATGATTCATATCGTTCATATGTTTAATGCCCTCTGTGTTTTTCTTTGCGCTTTTCTTCCCGCAGTTCAAATTGCCGCTGCTTTTCTTCTTCCCGCTCACGGCTGCGAGTTTTTCGCTCGATTTTACCTTGCTCCTGCTGAATCTTAAGTGCCTGCTGTGCCTTGGTGCCAATCTCCGCATGATCGAGCTGTTTTGCGATGATACGCTTCATGCGCTTGGGATTTACATGCTTTTCAACCGCGGCAGCCATTTCAACGGATGGGCTGAATTTAAGTGCACTCCAATTTTTCAGCAAAAAGTCGTAAACCTCGTAATCTTTGGGCTCTGCTCCAAAAGTGATTTTGCAGACTTCATAGCGGCCATAGCTTTCACGCTCATAGAGGCCAATCCAAAAGGGCGCTTCAAATAATATTGTCAGAGAAGAAGCAGACGTGTTCATCGTATTATTCTCAACCCCTTATGGATATGTAGGAAAACAATCTCCCTTCACATTAACGCTCTCTGGAGCAGGCCAGGCCGGGCCGGAATTTTTAGCAGTTCACAGCAATGCGCCGTTTACTTTTTTCTCGCATTTCTCGTGACAATTCCCAAAAGGCAGCACGCACAAATTGCAATCCATATCGCCATCCCATCATCTCCCAACTGTGGTTTGGCAGCCAAATGACCCATTTCGGGGTTCCTCTTTTGAAATCCCCCATGAGAGCCTCGTATCCTCTTTGAACCTTGCTTTAGACGGGTTGCCTTCGGCACAATAAATCTTCAACGCGCTCACATCATATAAAGCAGACCAAAGGGTATCGAAGTTCATTTCCTTCTCATATTGACAGATAAAGCCCATCTTGCCGCTCAAGAGCCTCTTTGCCCATACCGCGTCCTTGTTCGATTCGGGAGACGCAAGGGCAGCTTGAACCGTTTCGTATCTGTCACAGGAGCGATACCAGTTGACTTCCGGGTTCGCGTGCTCAGCCTGCATTGCCTCGCTCACAAAATGATTGGCGGATACAAGCCACGTTTTTCCGCTTTGCAGCCTGCGTACAACGATCTTTTGCGGGCTGGATTCCACCACCGCCATATCACCGCTTTGATCAGCGAGAATGATATTCTGAGTCGTCGCAATAGGGAGGCGGTCAATTCTATCGACCGCCTCCTTGACACTGCGGCAGCTTTCCAGCACATGGCGGACGATCATGCCGGTATTCAGCCCCGGCTTATAGGTTTTTGACATCAAAAAATTGATTCCAACCGCAAGACCATGTTCGTTCATGCCATCTTCCATCTGAACAAAAGAAGTGCTGTGGCCTAAAAAAATGTAGCAGTTATCCGGGCGATAGAGAATGCTCTCGCAGGTATCTTTCAGTTCCGGAAACATATCGCTGTTGCGCGCCAGATAGGTGGAACCGGAAGCTATATAGCAAAAGCAGGTGCAGCCGTGGACATCACCATGCCCGTACATGGTCAGCAGCCACACGGACAAATCTTCATAAGAGACCATCAGTCCCTCGGCTAATCCTTTGATCTCCTGACACAGCTCCGGAACAACCGCCTCGCAGACGGAGAGGCAGGCAATGCCAAAATCTCTTTGCTTCCGGCTCAGCTGAAGCACGGAAGAAAAATCCTGCCCGCCTTTTCGTAAAAGCTCTCCATAATGAAGCCCCATTTCATAGTGACTGCCTTTTAATCTTGGATGATACATTTTTATCATCTTCCCTTCTATCAACGTGCCTGATCATATTCACAGTAGTCAGACTGCCTGCTTTCAGTTTTCTTTATGTGCTGTAATCACCGTATAGCTTCTTGCATTAACCGTTATTAAATCCTTATTTATGTATATATCAGTTCTTACCAGTTTAAATTATTTGCGCATCTGACATCATGATTTTTGTTTTACACCATTTAATTACATTTTCTGTGGATAATGATAAATTTTGTTTTATCCGTTTACTGTCCAATTCTGTAGTATGCAGCTTGCCTATATTGTTCAGCAAAGAAGCCATTGGTTTTCAGATTCCATGATTCCTTACCTTTCCTTTCTGTATCGTTATCTGCTATTTCACATTCACCTGTTTTGGCGGTATCCCGTATACGGAAGTAAGTGCCAGAAATTCTCTATGGAACGCTGCTGCCAAATCATCTATGCTGATTTCAAGACTGCCTTTATTGACCATTACAGCAATGCCAAAGGAATAAAATGTCATGTCCCTGTGGAACTGACAGGCAATTTCCTCCGAATAGCCATAATCCTCCTGTATGACACGGATGATCTGTGGTATATGAATATCGTCCTGTTGCTTCCCGTTTTCTCCTTCCTCCAGATACAAAAAGCGAAAAAGCTGTTTCTCTTCTTTTGCGAACCGTACAAGGCCCATCCCATAAGAGCAGTAGCGTGACCATTGGATATTCTGTTCTTTCATACTCTCCTTAACACGACTTGAGTGTTCCTGTATTGCCCGTTTGGTCAGCTCATTTTTCAGCTCGTCCATATTTTTAAAAGACAGATAAATGGGCTGCGTTGAACACCCCAGCTTTTTGGCAACACTTCTTGCGTTGACAGATGCAAAACCACTTTCTCGCAGTGTATTCAGTGCGCCTTCAAGGATATCTTCACGGGTAACTTTTTTTGGTGCTGGCATATCAAAACCTCCGGGTTTAATTACATATTGTTATTGATAACACATTGTTATATTATACTTTACTTCTATTTTTGTCAATAGGGGTCTACAATATCAATGCTGGCTTCTGGGTTGTATTTTAGTACTCGCTCGCAAGCAATGCCTGTGTCCATAACACAGGCCCCGTTTGCTTGTTGAGGGCAAGCCCCCAATCCCCTTGAACAGCTCCTTGCCGGAGCTGGCAGCGCATCCTTCGGATGCTTGAGAACAGAAGCGGTCAACGCCGCTCCTGTTCTTTTTCTTTCTCGGCCTCACGCGCGTTCGTGCCGAGAATCCTGTCCACGTTGGACTGGATGGTATGGAACCTGCATTAGTCCATGTTGAAATCACTCACAACGCAATTTGAAGACTCAGCATAAAATATCACTTATTAAAAAGCAGATCAAATCTTAAGTGGATTTGACCTGCTTTTTCCATCGCCAGTCCAATGCCAAGATTGGCACATGTGGCGTTCAATTTTTCCCAAACTTTTTTCTACTAATTTGTAGCCATTTATAGCCGTTTCTGCTCGGTTTTGCTTACTATTTGGCACTCTTTGAAGCACTGTTTCCGCGTGTTCCGCGTCTGTCTGTGGTAATCTATGTGGTCAAAAGCCATTGCAGCACAATGGTTTTCACTGTCCGCATTATCAAAAAATAGTAATTGAAGTGGTCAAAACGCTTCTTTCCGCAAAGTTGGTGTTTTTCACCAACTCTGGGTTGGAAGCGTTTTGCGTTTCAGCTTTTTGTTTCTGGTCGGTTGGATTGTAACTCTGCCGGAGCGGTTATGCAA
>JAAXZS010000019.1 GCA_012719745.1 Clostridiales bacterium
GTGGTGATACCGTTCGATTCAAGTACCGTCCTTTCACTGGCTCTACGGCAGACTGCAAGCCAGAGATTCTGGTACTGGATGGGCAACAACGCCTAACTTCTATCTACGGCGCTATGTTTTGCAAAAACGCCGTTCCAACCAAAACAGACAAAAACAAGGGGATCAATCGCTTCTACTATTTGGACATCAAAGAATGTCTATCAAGCACCACCGACAGGATTGATGCGGTGCTGTCGCTGCCCGAGGATAGGATCATCCGTGAGAATTTTGGTAGGGACATCGTGCTTGACCTTTCCTCAAGGGAAAAAGAATTTACACATCACATGTTTCCTCTTAATATTGTGTATGACCGTACAGCCACTTCAAAGTGGAGAAACGAATACCAAAAGTTTCATGGATATGATGCCTTTGTCGTAGAGCGGTTTGACGTCTTCGATACAGAGATACTCCAAGCAATTTACGGCTATAAGGTACCTGTTATCACCCTTGGTAAGGATACGCCAAAAGAGGCTGTTTGCCAGGTCTTCGAGAATGTCAATACCGGTGGTGTATCCCTTACGGTTTTTGAACTTGTCACAGCCGCCTTTGCTGCAGAAAACTTCGAACTCCGTAAGGACTGGGATGTGCGTCACGACAAATTTGTCCAGAAGGCGGACTTGCTGTCCGATGTTTCCTCGACTGATTTTCTGACTGCGATAACGTTACTGAGCCGCTATTACGTCCGTAAGGCTGGCGGGGAAGCGGTAAGCTGCAAGAAAAAGGATGTCCTTGCGATTACGCTTCCGGAATATCAGAAGTATGCCGATAGCTTGACCGATGGCTTCATAAAGGCGGCGAACTTCCTTAAAGAGCAGCGGATATTTACTGCCCGTGATTTGCCGTACACAACCCAGCTAATCCCGCTGTCCGTTTTATTAACCATTCTTGATACCAGAGCCAACGACAGTACAGTTAAGAACAAAATATCCCGATGGGTCTGGTGCGGTGGTTTCGGAGAAATGTACGGAGGCGCAAACGAGACCCGCTATGCCAATGATGTAATAGGGGTAACCGAATGGGTAGATGGCGGAGCGGAACCGGATACGGTTGTAAGGGCATATTTTCAACCGACTCGTTTGCTTTCGTTGCAAACACGTCTTAGTGCGGCCTATAAGGGGGTTATGGCTCTTATCCTCAAAGCTGGGGCGGTTGACTTCATCAGTGGCACCGATATGGGATTTACGAACTTTACAGAACAGGCTGTTGATATCCATCATATTTTCCCGAAAGCTTACTGCGAGAATAAGTACAAGCGGGAACAGTGGAATTCCATTGTCAACAAGACCCCGCTTTCGGCCTATACAAACCGCATCTTAGGCGGCAGTGCGCCGAGCCATTACTTGAAGAAGATTGAAAGTGAAGGTCTCGTCACCCCTGCTGACCTCGATGGCTTTATAGCAACACACCATGTGGACGTAGCAGACCTTCGTGCTGATAATTTCGAAGACTACTTTGTGAAGAGGGCGAAATCCCTACTTGAGCTAATAAGCAAAGCAATGGGTAAAGGTCTTCCGAATCTCGGTAGCGAGGAAGTTGTTACTACCTTCGGTGCTTCACTGGAATAAAGTAACGCAATAGTTTCCCCCAATCTGGGGATTCTCCTCAAGAATTATTGAATGAACAGTTCATAAGAGATTGTGGTGACCTTTTCACAGTCCGGTGACAACTCTTTCAAATTATTGTGTTGAAAACATGGCTCTGGGTTATGA
>JAAXZS010000119.1 GCA_012719745.1 Clostridiales bacterium
ATAAAGAAAAATTAATCCTGCCGGGGAGCATCCGACGGAGCGGGTGGCGTACTGTCGGGGCCGTGGAGGGGGATTTTGCTGATGACCGTGCGGAAAAGCCGGTTATAGCAAAGCAGGGTGACCACCAGAGAAAAGACCTCCGCAATGGGATAGCTCCACCACACCAGATTGTCATTTCCCACCTGCTGTCCCAGACGAGCCAGCACATAGGCCACGGGAATCAAAAAAATCAGCTGACGGATAAAGGAGATAATCATGGAGTAGGTGGCACGGCCCAGCGCCTGGAAGGAACTGCCCAGCGCGATGCAGGCACCGGCCATGCAAAAGCTGAGGGAAATAATGCGCAGGGCCGGGGCACCGATGGCCAGCATAGTGTCGGAAGCGCTGAACAGCTTTAGAAGTGTATCGGGAATGGAGAGAAAAACACCCATACCCACAATCATAATGCAGGAGGCATAGAGAGTGCTGCGCTTGATGGTTTCCGTCATGCGCGAACGGTTCTGGGCGCCGTAGTTATAGGCCACAATGGGTACCACGCCGTTGTTCATGCCGAAGATGGGCATAAAGATAAAGCTGTTAAGCTTGAAGTAGACGCCAAATACGGTCGCCGCGGTCTCGGCGGCGGAGTGGTAGGCAATAAGAATCTTGTTCATCAGAAAGACCATGACAGAGCCAATGGCCATCATAATAACAGAGGGAATGCCGATGGCGTAAATGCCGCCCACAATTTTCCAGTCGGGACGGAAACGGCGGAAACTGAGGTGAATATCCGGGTTTTTCTTGCGGTTAAGATAAAAACTGAAAATGCAGCCGCAGATCTGCCCGAGGACCGTGGCCACCGCTGCACCGGTAACACCCATCTTGAAGACAAAAATAAAGACCGGATCGAGAATAATGTTGATAATGGCGCCCAGACCCTGAGAATACATAGAGTAAATGGAGCGGCCGGTGCCTTGCAGCAGGCGCTCAAAAATAATTTCCCCAAAGAGACCGAAGGAACAGCAGCAGGCAATCAGCAGATAGCTGGTGCCCTGTTCCACAATATAGTCAATGCTGGTCTGGGCGGCAAAAAAGGGACGGGCAAATATAGCCGCCAGCAAGGCGCAGAGAGCAAAACCGTCAACAGCCAGAAAGACGCCGTTGCAGGCCACCTTATTGGCTTTTTCCTGCTGTTTGGCACCCAGCGCGCGACCCATCAGGGCGTTGACACCCACTGCCGTGCCGGTGGCCAGACCGATCATCAGCTGCTGGGCGGGGAAGGCCAGAGATACCGCCGTCAGAGACTGCTCGTTCACCATGGCCACAAAAACACTGTCCACAATGTTGTACAGCGCCTGCACCAGCATAGAGGCCATAATGGGCAGCGACATATTCCAAATTAATTTACGGATGGGCATAACGCCCAGTTTATTTTCCTGCATGGAAATTTTATCCTTCTTTCTTTGCATAACAATCTATTTTACCACAATGCCACATAAAAGAAAAGAGTCTGTATCAAATCATTTTGATACAGACCCTCCAAATGTCAAAAAAGCGGTTGGAGGGAAACGGAAGGGACATAAGGGTATCAACGGTCGGAGAAAAAGCGGCGAATGTCTTCTTCAGTGGTCTGCACGCTGCCCTGCGCAAAGCCGCCCTTACCGCCGCCGCGGCCGTGAAGTGCCTCGTTCATTTCCTTCACCAGTGTCCGCAGATCGCCGCCCTCTTCCACAAGGGCGTATTTAAAGCTTTCTCCGCTGCCGGCAAACACCGCGCTGCGGCCGCCGCAGATACTTCCGATGGCCACCGCCAGACGGCGCACGGCATCAGGGGTCATTTCGTCTTCAATACGCAAAATACTGCCCTTGCCTCGGCTTTCCTCCGCCACGGCGGCAAAAACCTTTTCTTCCAAAGCGGCGGCATGTTCTTTAACCTGAGAAAGCTCCTCCTTCAGGCGGCATACTGCCTCATAGGTGACAGCGGGATTAACGGACAGGGCCTGTCCCACCAGATGATTCTGCTCCCAATTACCCGATAAAAAGGCAAGGGCCTTTTCCCCGCAGAGAAGCTCCAGACGAACGCCCTCCCGGAACTTCTGGCAGGAAAAAAATTTGACAAGACCCACCTGACCGCTGCTTTTCACATGGGTACCGCAGCAGGCACACATGTCCGCGCCGGGGAAGGTGGTAATCCGCACGGCACCCGTCAGCTCTTTTTTGCTGCGGTAGGGCAA
>JAAXZS010000163.1 GCA_012719745.1 Clostridiales bacterium
AAACGGAAATACCGGCAATCCGTGTGGCTGCTGCGGCCCTTTTCCACGTATCATTTACGCCCAGGATATTTTTTTAATATATCAATTTTCTTTTGAGAAAGCAACTATTAAGGGGGAAAAAAAGAGAATCTTAAAATTTTGTCAAATATTTCAATTTTAGCGCGAATCTTTGTCAAATAATTTATGATTATAGTATTGCATTTTTAGAATTATTGGGTATAATACTAAATGTACCATATGTTTGATATATTCCATCTGAGAGGAAGTTTTGATGATGAGCATTAAAGTCGGTATTAACGGGTTTGGACGGATTGGCCGTATGGTCATGCGTGCCAGTGTCAACCACCCTGAAATTGTAATTGTGGGTATCAATGATCTGTGTTCCGCCGATTATCTGGCCTACATGCTGAAGTATGATACCATGCACGGCAGATTTCCCGGCACCGTTGAGGGCAAGGAGAAGTCCATTGTCGTCAACGGCCGCGAGATTCCTGTTTTTGCGGAGCGCGACCCCGCTCAGCTGCCTTGGGGCAAGATTGGTGCGGAGTATGTGGTGGAGTCCACCGGACTGTTCTTGACCAAGGAAAAGTCTCAGGCTCATATTGTGGCCGGTGCAAAGCACGTGGTCATGTCCGCTCCCTCCAAGGATGATACTCCCATGTTTGTCATGGGCGTCAATCAGGATAAGTATACCTCTGATATGACCTTTGTGTCCAATGCCTCCTGCACCACTAACTGCCTGGCTCCCATTGCCAAGGTGCTGCATGACAACTTTGGCATTGCTGACGGTCTGATGACAACTGTTCACTCCACCACTGCCACGCAGAAAACCGTGGATGGCGTTTCCGTGAAGGATTGGCGCGGCGGCCGTGCGGCCTCCGGCAATATTATTCCTTCCACCACCGGCGCCGCCAAGGCTGTGGGCAAGGTGATTCCTGAGCTCAATGGCAAATTGACCGGCATGTCCATGCGTGTTCCCACGTTGGATGTTTCCGTCGTGGATCTGACCGCGAACCTGGTTAAGCCTGCCACTTACGAGCAGATTTGTGCCGCTATGAAAACCGCCTCCGAGGGAGAGCTGAAGGGAATCCTCGGTTATACCGAGGAGGCGGTTGTCTCCTCAGACTTTTTGGGTGACAACCATACGTCCATTTTTGATGCCAAGGCCGGCATTGCCCTGACAGATACCTTTGTCAAGGTAGTTTCCTGGTATGACAACGAAATCGGTTACTCTGACAAGCTTCTGTGCCTGGTCGAGCACATGTACAGCGTCGACCACAAATAATTTTTCCTTCTTTTTTGTTTCGGAAATAGCACCGCTTTTACAAAAGCGGTGCTATTTTCGTAAAAGACACTGTTATATTGCAAAATAATGTGCTATACTGCAAAAGCAGTGATACAAAATGCGGAATGGTAGGAAGGAAAGTTACTCATGGAACAAAATCCCATTTTTAATAGTAAGCTGTCGATGAGCAGCGATGTCCCCTTATATTCTCAATTGGTCGGGATTATCAAACAGAATATTTCTTCTGGCACATTATCCGTTGGGGAACTGTTGCCCTCCGAGGCGGAATTGTGTCGTGCCTTTGACATCAGCCGCAACACGGTGCGCCAGGCAATTGGAGAGTTGGAGGATGGGGGGCTGGTGGTACGCAAGCGGGGAAAAGGCACTTTTGTGGCCGATCCCAGCCTGAATCACAAGGGTGTCCGGTATTCTTTTACCACTGAAGTGTCCTCCCTGGGAAAAACGCCCTCCTCCACACTGGTTGACTTTGATATTACAAAAGCCTCCTCTGTCATCTGCGAAAAAATGGGTTTACAGCCAGGCACGCCGGTTTATTGCTTTACCCGTATCCGGAATGTGGATGATGAGCCTTTGATTTTAGAAACCTCCTATTATCCCCAGTACATATATCCCAATCTGACACGCGATATGGTGCAGACCCACAGCTTTTACAGTCTCTTGTACCACGTGGGTATTATTCCTTACTCGGCCGTGGACAGCTACGAAGCTGTTATTATGGACGAACATGTGGCCCGCCTACTCAACTGCACACCGGGCAGCTGTGCTTTTTACCATCAGCGCCGTACCACCACAGAGGATGGCCGTATTTACGAGTACACCCGCAGCTATATGCGCGGTGACCGCATACGGCTGGATGTCCATCTGCAAAAAAGCGGCATTTCTTTTGCCCGCAGCATCGATTAATTTTATTTTTTACACGCAGAGCGCAGCTTCGGATGGAGCTGCGCTCTTTCTCTATTTAATCTCATAAATTTGTACAAATAGTTGCAAATGTATGGAACATTCAGCAAATTTTTCCCCTTCATTTTGTTTAAAAGTGCAAATTATCGAAAGTTTACGTTTGGTTTTTCGTCAATCATTTTTGTGGATGGGTACAGACAGAAAACTGCCTCATGATATAATGATAAAAGGAAATTTGGGGTCGTTGCGTATTGACATGCGCTGGCCCAATGGATGGAAAGGGGACATTATGGCAATTAAAATTGGTATTAACGGCTTTGGCCGCATCGGACGTGTAATTTTGCGCATATTGGCAGAGGAGCCGGAAAAATACGAGGTCTGCGGCATTAACCTTCGCAAGGCGGATGTGGACTACATGGTGTACCTGATTAAATACGACTCTGTTTTCCGCAATTTTAACGGCACCGTGGAGCGGCAGGATCAGAATCTGATTGTCAACGGTCACAAGATCCAGGTTTTCAGTGAAAGTGACGCCGCCATGATTCCCTGGCGTGACTGTGGGGCGGAGTATATCATCGAATCCACCGGCGCCTATACCACCACCGAAAAGGCAAGCCGTCACTTTAAGGGCGGCGCCAAAAAAGTCATTATTACTGCGCCGGGCAAGGACGAGGTAACGCCCACCTTTGTTTTCGGTGTCAACCAGGATTCCTACCGTCCCGACATGAAGGTGGTTTCCAATGCCTCCTGCACCACCAACTGTCTGGCTCCTCTGGCCATGGTGATCCATCAGGAATTCGGTATTGAGCAGTCCCTTATGTCCACCATTCACGCCTCCACTGCCAAGCAGAAGGCTGTGGACTCCCGCGGTGGCAGTGACTGGCGCACAGGGCGCTCCATTCTCAATAATATTATTCCCTCCTCCACGGGCGCCGCAAAGGCCGTGGGGCGCGTCATTCCCTCGCTGAAGGGGAAGATGACCGGCATGTCCTTCCGCGTTCCTACGGCAGATGTGTCCGTTGTAGACCTGACAGCCCATCTGTCCAGAACCACCACCTACGCAGAGATTTGCTACGCCATTCGCCACGCTTCGGAGACCTATATGAAGGGCATCGTGGCCTATACCGCCGACCAAGTGGTATCCACGGATCTTATCGGTAATCCCTGTCCCTGCATTTTTGACGAGACCGCCGGTATTATGCTGGATCACGACTTTGTAAAACTGATTGCCTGGTATGACAACGAGTGGGGCTACAGCCACGCTGCCGTCCGCATGCTGACTTACATGGCAGAAAAGGATACGCCCGTCGCCAAGCCGGCCGGCAAATAATTCCCATTATTTTTGTAATAACAAAAAGAACTGACAGTGTCCCTGTCAGTTCTTTTAATTTATCTCTCACTTGCCAGAGTGTTTGAAATAGCTATATAAGGCAGATAATCTTTAGCCTTTGCGTCAATACTGCTGTATAGTACTATAGCATATTTCGACAAAAATCACATGCATTTTTTATTAAATTTGCCAAAACAGCCCTATCTATTTACCCAAAATTACATACAGGGTCAAAAACGCCGTATTATAATAGACAAATTGCGCGTATACCCACTCTCTAATTTTGAATTTTCTGTAAAATATGTTTTGAAAACACGGAAAGCAACCCCTATTTTCTTGACAATCTCCGCATAAAGTGTTATATATTACATCTACACGGACTATTATGATCTGTGAAGGACGCTCTTTTGCGGCGCCCCATTTGGCAGCAAGATGGCCGTGCGGCCGGTACCTGCACGGAATATTCGCCCGACGGGTGATTTAGAAGGAGTCTCAATGATGATACATAATCCGGATACTGTCGGGCAGGATGTCTGTCTGCGCAGCAAAATATATCATGTTTTCATGTTTATATCAGGGCATATAGAACGTTTTTGGAGCAGCAAATGGTATTTCCCCGCCGTTTTTCTTTTGTCCGCTGTTTTTATGTTGACCGGGCAAACTGTAGCGGGTGTTTTGGTTTTGTTGGCGATTACCTCTGTTTTTTTAGCTTTCTGCTCCGATTTTTTGGCGTCTGTTTTGCCGTTTTTTTTGATTTTCTGCATGGCGACGCCCCAGTATGATAATCTGAATGTTTTTCTCTCCTATGCCTATGCGGCACTCCCATTTTTTGCAGCACTGGTGCTTCATCTGATTATCTGGCCCGCCGCTCCCCGGGTGGGACGCAGCAGCCAGGGTCTGCTTTTGGTGTCTTTTGCCACCATTTTGGGCGGCTGTGATGTGATGACATATCAACAGTATACCAAGCCTCTGTCCCTTTACTATGCGCTGGGGCTGGGCTTTGTGATGCTGGCACTGTATGTGCTGTTCCGCTCCCGCTTGTCGGAACGGCAGAACTATGATATTTACCAGCGATTTGCCTCCATTTTCTATGTTCTTGGCCTTTTTGTGGCGGTAACTGTGGCCACGGTATACATATGGAACTGGCAGACCTTTATGGAAACAAAGGCCAGTATTGACTTTTCTTATCGCAACTTTTGTGCCACCATTTTGGTGACCACCTTACCTGTGCCGTTTTATTTTGCCCTGCGTGACAAGCGGCACTTGATTTCCGCCGTTGTCTTCGCACTGGCTCTTTTCTTTACCGGCAGCCGGACTGCTCTTCTCTTCGGGGTTGTATCTCTTGGCCTTTGCTGTATTTATCTGGTTCGTTTTCATGCGGTATCCAAAAAGGTTATGCTGTTGATTTTTGGTGCCGTGGGACTTGCCGTCGTTTCTTTTCTCGGCCTGATGGGGACACAGTGGGTGTCCGGCCGTCTGCAAAGCAGTGGTTGGATCTCCATCAACGAACCCCGTTGGCGCTTTTTGATCTGCGCTGTCCGTGACTTTATGCAGCATCCCATTTTCGGCATTGGGCTTGGCAACAACCTGCACGAGCAGCTGTTTATCGGTGTGCAGGGCAGCATGGTTTTCTATCACAACATGATTGCTCAGATCATGGGCAGCATGGGTCTTTTAGGTCTGGTTGCGTATACGAAGCTGATCAGCGACCGAATTCACGTTCTTTGGTCGGAGCGCACGCCTTTCACCGTATGTATGCGTCTTTCCTATTTGGGAATGGTGATGGTTTCTATGACCAATCCCGGTGAGTTTTGCCCGTTTCCCAATGCGGGCATGATGGTTCTTCTTTTCACCATGGCCGAACTGGCCGTTGGTGAGCAGGCGGTTCCTGTGTTGCAGCTTCTCCGCAATCCCGGACGCGCGCTGCGCCGCGATTCCCGGACGCTGGCCCGGAAATAATACAAGTTATAAAAAGCTTCCCGGAAGAAGAAACTTCCGGGAAGCTTTTTTAATAGTCCACTTTTATCAGGCAAAGCCCTTCCGGCGGAGCGGTGGGACCCGCGCACTTTCGGTCCCGTACCTCTAAAATATTGCTCATTTGCTCCGCTGCAAGCCGTCCCCGTCCCACCTCCAGCAGCGTCCCCACCAGAATACGAACCATATTCTGCAAAAACCCCGTTCCATGAAAGGTAAAGTAAATGTAATCCTTCCGGCGCACGATTTCAATGGAATCCACCACGCGCACCGTGGATTTTTTTATTCGGGGATTGCCGCAAAAACTGCCAAAATCATGCTCCCCCTGTAAAACGGCCGCGGCGGCGCGCATCTGCTCCAGATCCGGGTGAAAGTCCAGCATCGTAACATAGCGCCTGTCAAACACCGGCTTTACTGCCCCGTCAAAGCAGGTATAGCGATAAGTCTTTCCCACCGCCTTGTACCGGGCATGGAAGCGATCGGAGGCCTCCCGTATCTCCCGGACAGCAATGGCATCGGGCAGATAGCGGTTGCAGTAGTCACGCACTCCCTCCGGCGTCAAAGTCGTGTCCAGATGAAAATTGGCCGTCATAGCTTTTGCGTGGACGCCGGCGTCCGTTCGGCCTGCGCCAATCACCTCCACCGGCCCTCCGGCCAGCTCCGAGAGCACGCACTCCAGCTTACCTTGAATGGTCTCTCTATCCGGCTGCCTCTCCCATCCAAAAAAGCGGGTGCCGTCATAGGCAATAACTGCCTTATAGTTTTTTTCCATCAGTGCCTCCCTTTGGAAATCCATTCTTTTTTTACAGTATAGCAGAAATTGTGGGTTCGTGCCGCTCTTTTTTGCATAAAAACGGGACTGCTTCGCAGTCCCGTTTCATTTATTACAGTTTTTTCATAAAGCAGCGCCGCCGCTTATGCTGCTCGATTTTAAAGTTTTCCCACTGGCTCTGCACTTTTTCATTCAGCTCCAGCATGGGGCCGGTTTCCGCCCAGCGGATGCCCATACTCATGCAGCCCACCATCACTTTGTTCAGAATAACGGCGTTGACGCCCATGCCCTGATGGTCGGGACGGACGGCGATCAGCAGCAGATCAATGGTGTCATTTTTATGAAAAGCCTTCAGCAAATCAACCCAGCCGGTAGGGAAGAGGCGTCCGTTGTGTTTTTTCAGCGCCTTGGCAATGGAGGGAGCCCCCACACCAAAGGCCACCAGTTTTTCTTCCTCATCCATGACAAAGCAGGTAAGTTTGGGGTTAATAAGGGGGGCAAATTTTTTAGCATAGCGCTTGATCTGCTCCTCCGAAAGCTCCACCGTGCCGTATAGCGGCGCATAGGCTACATTGACAAGGGAAAAAACCTTTTCGATCAAAGCCGGATATGCAAGCCGGTTCTTCACCTGCACGACATGCAGCTTTTCCCTTTTCATTACATAGCGGGCCAGCTTATCCCACCGCTCAAAGATGGCCGGATCATCCGGAACATGAAGCAGATTTTCCACCCAGTCCACGTCCTTGACATAGCCCAAACGTGTCAGGTGATCTATGTAATAGGGGTGATTGTAATAGGTAAAAAAGCAGCTGGTACGGTCGAATCCCTCCACCAGCATGCCCTCCCGATCCAGATCGGTAAAGCCCAGGGGGCCATGCACCTCGTCGCAGCCCTTTTCTCTGGCCCATTGCTCCACCGTTCCAAACAGGGCGTCGCTGACAGCCGGATCATCAATAAAGTCCACCTGGGTAAAGCGCATCCGGCTGGTATGCCACTTCTCATTGGACTTGTGGCTCATAATGGCGCCGATACGCCCCACAATTTCTCCTTCCCGGTAAGCCAGAAAACACCGTGCCTCGCAGTAGGCAAATGCCGGGTTTGTTTTGGGATCCCAGTCCGACAGATCATCGCTGTAGGTAGCGGGTACAAATTGGGGGACATCGCGATACAGGTGATTGGGGTAATCCACAAAAAGCCTGCGGTGCTGTTTGGTTTTTACTTCCTCAACCGTAACGGTTGCTTGTTTCACTTTTACTTCCGTACTCATTCTTATCCTCCGGAGTTTTGTAAAGTCAATCCAGTATACAGCACATAAAGAGAAATTGCAAGAAACGTCAAAAAATGGCGGGCAAGACTTGACTTTGTCTCTCTTTTAGGATATATACTAAAGCGATCTGTTAAAAAGAACCGCTGTATTGAGTCTTTGGTTGTGGGGTGTTCTGATGCGAATGCATGGTGGAATTATAGACTTGGACCATACTTTGACCGATGAAGGTGGTGCGCTGCTGCCGGGTGTGGAAACCTTTTTCAGTCTTTTAAAAATGCAGGATGTCTGGCTCTGGGCTGTCAGCGGAAAAAGCCGCCGCGAGGCAGAGGATTTTTTAAAAGCATACCGTCTTACGGATTATTTTCGCGGCATCCTTGCCGGAGAACCGGTATCGGCGGCAGTGCTGGAACGGGCCGAGCGGCGTCTGCGCGTGAATCGCCGTTTTCTGACAGTCTTTTCCCGCAGCCCTGCCGTCCTTCTGGAAGCAAAGGCGGCCGGCTTTCACACGGCGGCGGTCTGTCCCGATGCCGATGGAAAAAATGCGGCAGATACTGTCATTTCTGATTTTCTGGATTTTATAGAATAAAAAACTGCCGCGGACATGTGAACTGCGGCAGTCTTTTATTCGTCATGTACAGTACTTCTGAAAATGTTCTTTAATGCAGGAAAAAGTTTCTTCGGACATATCATGCTCCATACGGCAGGCGTCGGCGTAGGCCGTCTCCTCATCTACGCCTATAGTCATCAGAAGCCGGGCAATCACCCGATGGCGCTCATACACACTTTCGGCCACTGCGCGGCCGCGCTCGGTCAGTGTCAGGCATCCGCCATCTCCCACAATCACATAACCGTTTTCTGTCAGTTTCTTCATGGCAATTGAAACGGTGGGTCGGGAGAAGCCCATGGCGTTCACCACGTCGATCGAACGAACCTTGCCCAGTCTGCACTGTTCCATCAGAATCGTTTCCAGATAGTCTTCTGTCGATTCCGTCATCTTCATCCAACACACCTCCCATCATTTTTAATAATTTCACTTATTATACCTCTTTTTTACCGCTTTTGCAATCACGCAAAAAGATGGCTTTTGTCCATACCCCGTGGTATACTGATTTCAAAAAGGAGCGGCATTATGGAGCTTTATTGGTATGACATCCGGGAAATAGCAGCATCGGATTATTTCCTCTGGTTTTCACGGATGGAGGAAGAGAAGCAAAAGCGGGGGTCCTCCTTTAAGTACGCCGCCGACCGGCAGCGTACCGTAGTAGGCGACGCGCTGGCCCGGCAGGCCCTGGGTGCATTGACACATACTGCGCCGGATTCTCTGCGCTTTTCCGCATCCGCCTTGGGCAAGCCTTATGCCGTGGGATTAAACGCCTATTTCAGCATCAGCCATTCCGCTCATCTTGTGTTGTGCGCAGCGGACTTCTCTCCTATAGGCGCCGATGTGCAGGAAATTCACCCGGTATCCCGCCGTCTGATGGAGCGGGTCTGCCTGCCAGAGGAGCTGTGCTGGGTTACAGCGGGCGATAGCCTTTCCTCCCGCGTAACAGATCCGGCCGTCTTGTCCCGTTTTTTCTCGGTATGGACGGCCAAAGAGGCCTGGGTCAAATATACGGGAACGGGAGTATCCGATCTTTCTTCTGTCAATACGCTGCATTTTCCTGCCGATTGCCGCCTTCTCCGTCTTTCCCGCGACGGCTTTCCGGCAGCCATATGCTGTCAAAATGGGTCCACCTGTCTTTAACCGGTTTTGGCAAAAATACCGGGTAAATATTTTCTTAAAACGATAAAAAAAGGGTTTCTTCCCGGCTTTTTATCTGTTATAATCACAATGTATCGATATACTTGCCGTCAATTGTCATACGGACAGAAATTTAGGGGCCAGTCGCCGTATCCGGAGACTGCGGGGTATCATTTATTTTTTCAATTATTTGCACACGATGAAACCGCTCTTTTGACAATTCTTGCAGCATACAATTTTAAGGGGGGCTTTTCTATGATTAAAGTTGGTATTATTGGCTGCGGCAAAATCGCCCAGGTGCGGCATTTGCCGGAGTATGCGCACAATCCGGATGTGCAGTTGGTGGGCTACTATGACAAAAATGTGGATCGTGCAGAGGCGATTGCCAAGCAGTATGGAGGCATTGCCTACGCCTCCTATTTTGACCTGCTGAAAAACCCGGAAATTGACGCGGTCAGCGTCTGCGTGGAAAACCGAAACCACGCCGAAATTTCCAATGCAGCGCTTTATGCCGGCAAGCATGTGCTGTGTGAAAAGCCCATGGCGGTTACATTGCAGGAATGTGAATCCATGGTGGCGGCCGCCGAGCGCAACGGAAAATACCTGATGATCGGTCACAATATGCGCCTGAATCCGGTTCACCGCCGTGCCAAGGAACTGCTGGACGCCGGCATTATCGGGGACGTCATTACCTTCCGCACCATTTTAGGCAACGCCGGCCCCGAGGGCTGGTCGGTGGATGCCGGCACCTGGTTTTTTGATAAAAACAAGGCAGCCATGGGCGCCCTTTCTGATCTGGGTATTCACAAGGTGGATCTGATGCAGTATCTGACCGGTCAGAAGGTGGTGGAGACCACCGCCAAGGTCATTACGCTGAACAAGCACGACGACGAGGGCGGCTTTATCGGCGTGGATGATAACGCCCTGTGCATTCTTCGCATGAGCGGCGGTGCCGTGGGTACGCTGGCCGCCAGCTGGACAGTCTATGGCAAGGAGTGTAAGTCCACCTGTTTGTATGGCACCAAAGGCATTATGCGGATCTTTGACGATGCCCAGCACAACATTGTGGTCATCGACGCCAACCACAACATAACCTCCTATGACATTGATTATGACGAGAGCACCTCCGGCGTCATTGACGCCTTTGTGGAGGCCCTCGAAAATAATCACGAGCCGGAAATCTCCGGTCGGGAGGCTCTTTACACCATGCGAGCTATTTTTGCCAGCATCAAATCCTCCGAGACCAGCCGGACCGTCAGCGTCAACGAGTCGTTTATCTCTCATTTTTAATACAAAGGAAGCGTATACATGTTCCGTGTCGGTATTGATCTGGGCGGCACCAATATTGCCGTCGGCGTTGTAGACGAAAACAACAAGATGCTTGCAAAACACAGCGTTCCCCCCCTTGCCGCCCGTCCCTGGCAGCAGGTGGCCACGGACATGGGCGACGCTGTGGCGTCCGCCTCCGCCAAGGCGGGATTGTCCATGGCGGACTGCCTGCAGATCGGCGTGGGCGCTCCCGGTACCTGCAACTCCCGCACGGGTGTTGTGTCGCATG
Organism: Clostridiales bacterium; assembly: GCA_012719745.1. GTDB lineage: Bacteria > Bacillota > Clostridia > Oscillospirales > Oscillospiraceae > Vescimonas. The sequence continues at coordinate 10,849 of JAAXZS010000163.1, forward strand.
CCTATAATCTGGGCTGGGACCAGGTTCCCATCTGTCAGTTCCTGCAAGACCGTTTTCACTTACCTGTCAAGCTGAGCAACGATGCCAACTGTGCCGCTCTGGGGGAGGCCGTGGCCGGTGCCGCAATGGGGTATCAAGATGTGGTACTCATTACGCTGGGCACCGGCATTGGCAGTGGCATTATCATTGACGGTAAGATCTATGCCGGTATGCACAGCGCCGGCGCGGAGCTGGGCCACACCCTTTTGGTGCTGGACGGGGAAGCGTGTACCTGCGGCCGCCGCGGCTGCTGGGAGGCCTATGCCTCTGCCACCGCTCTCATTCGGCAGACTCGGCAGGCGCAATCGGCACACCCGGAATCTATTCTTTGTCAAACCCCGCCGGAGCAGGTAAATGGCCGCACGGCCTTTGACGCCGCCAAGGCAGGCGATCAGGCGGCGCTGGCGGTGGTTCACACCTATGCCCGGTATCTGGCCGCAGGCCTGACCAATGTTGTCAACGCTCTGGCGCCGGAAATGATTCTGCTGGGCGGCGGTATCTGCAACCAGGGGGAGTATTTGCTCTCTCTCCTGCGGGATTATGTGGAAAAGAATTGTTTTGGGCAAAAGGAAGGCGCCATACCGGAAATTCGGGTGGCACAGTTGGGCAATGACGCCGGTATTTTAGGCGCAGCCGCCCTGTAAGCAGCATAGAACGGGCGCGGTGGCAATCACCGCGTCCGATTTTAGGCTTGTGGAGGCATCCCATTATGAAAATTAAAAGCACATTGTCCGACCGAATCAAAAATGTTGTCAGCTGTTTTCTGATCCTGATGGTCTGTCTGTATCTGGCCGTCAGCTGGGGCAATATTCCGGACAAAATTCCCGGGCACTACAATTTTGCGGGCACCGTGGATCGCTGGGGCGACAAAAGTGAGCTTTTGGTGCAGCTTGCAGTCATGGCGGCGTTATTTGTTCTGATGACAGTGCTGGAACGGTTTCCCCGATTCTGGAACACCGGTGTGGAAATCACAAAGGAAAATAAGGATCGGATCTATGGCCTTCTCAAGCATATGATCACCTCCCTGAAGCTTGTGATCGTCCTTGTATTTACCTACATTACACTTTATTCCACCAAGGCACAGCCTCTTTCCGTCTGGTTTTTGCCCATAGCGGTCTCTTTGCTGCTGGGCACACTGGCCTATTACATCAGGCGCATGTTTCGCGCTAAATAAGCAACAGCCGCCTGCCCATAGGGGACAGGTGGCTGTTTTTGATTATTTATCCCTCGTGGGCTATGCGCCCCTGCCGAAAAGCCTCCCGTTCCCGGCACAGCTCACGGTACAAGGCCGTGCCGCTCCAGGATTGATTGGTCTGCGTCAGCGCCGCTTTCAGGGGCAGGGACACCCGGTTTTGGCGAAGCCCTGTCAGAAAGCTGTCCATCAGCGGTGCGGAAAAACCGGCCATTACCAGCATTTCCTCCGGCACATCGCTCTCCTCCGGGGCCTGCACCATAGCGGCAAAACCCAACACGGCCTCCAGCGGCTGTCCGTATTCCTCCGGCTTAACAGGGCGGACCCTAATTTTAAAACGAACGCAAAGCACCTGAATCGTGCGGAGTTTTGTCTCCTCCACGCCATAGAGCAGTACAGTTGGTTTCACGGGCGTTTCCACCTTTCTTTTGTGTATCTGTATCATAGCATGAAAGCCACCGTTTGTCCAAACACTTTTTAGGGCGGATACCTTGATAGCTAAAACCCCGTACTAATTTCGCTGTCTGAGCAGCGAAATGAATTTAAAGTATTTTCCCTCGAAAAAGTGCCGCGGCACTTTTTTGACAAGTTAAAACCCGCCTGCCGTTTTGGCAGGCGGGTTGGTTTTATTGGATGCCGTCGGGGTTCCGGGAGATAAAACGCCAGGCATCGGCGCACATGCGATCCAGATCATACTGCGCCGTCCAACCCAGCTCCTTTTTCGCCCGGGAGGCGTCGGCAAAGGAAAAGGGAGCATCGCCGCCCCGGCGGGGAGCAATACGCCAGGGAATCTCGTGGCCGCAGGCCCGGGAGAAGGCGGCCACCACTTCCTTGACGCTGTATCCGTTGCCGGTACCCAGATTATAGATCTTTGTGCCGTCGGTCTCCAGCGCCTTCAGCGCCGCCAGAAGGCCCTTGGCCAGATCCACCACATGGATATAATCCCGCACGCCGGTGCCGTCGGGCGTGGGATAATCGTCGCCAAAGATATTGACGCAGGGCAGCTTGCCCACCGCCACGCGCTTCACATAGGGCAGCAGATTATTGGGAATACCCTGGGGATCTTCTCCCAAAAGGCCGCTCTCATGGGCGCCAATGGGGTTGAAATAGCGCAGCAGCACCACGCTCCAGTCTTTGTCGGCCGCCGCCAGATCGGTAAGAATACCCTCGATCATCAGCTTGGTAGCGCCGTAGGGATTAATGGTGGAAAGGGGCATATCCTCCGTGAAGGGCGGTTCGTTGTGCATCCCGTACACCGTGGCGGAAGAGGAAAAGATCAGCTTCTTGCAACCCGCCCGTGCCATGGCTTTGCACAAAGAAATGGTACCGCTCACATTGTTTTCGTAGTACAGCAGGGGTTTTTCCACCGATTCGCCCACTGCCTTCAAACCGGCAAAATGAATGACCGCGTCAATGTGATAGCGGCAAAACACCTCGTCCAGCGCCTTTTCATCCAGAATGTCGCCCTTGATAAAAGGTACCTCCTTGCCGGTAATTTTACTAATGCGTTCCACAGCCGCGCTTTTGGCGTTGTACAGGTTATCGTATATTACGATGTCGTGTCCCGCTTTTTGCAGCTCCACACAGGTGTGGCTGCCGATATAGCCGGCGCCGCCGGTTACCAGTAATCTCATAGAGAATCCTCCTGCTCTGTCGCCGTTAACGACATTTTATTTTTCATCCACCCGCACGCCGGTATCCTGATGCAGCACGCGGGCTGGGTAGCCCAGTTTTTCCCCGGCGGCCATGATGACGCCCGCACGGTCTGCCGCCGCATAGATGAAGCAGCAGCCACCGCCGCCGGAGCCGTTAATCTTTCCGCCCCAGGCGCCGTTTATAAGAGCAGTATCCAGAATCTTGTCAATGTCGGGTGTGGAAATCCCCAATCCGTCCCGCAAAACCGCGTGATGGGCGCTAAGAAGCCGTCCCAGCTCCGCCGGTTCCACGCCGCGGCGCAGATCCTCCATGGCCGCAATAAACAGGCGGTGGTTTTCAATGCCCGCCGTCAGCTTTCGCCGGTGGAAATCATCCAGCTTTTCCAAAAGAGCACATAGTGCCGGATTTTTTACAAAATCCCGTACTGATTGTACACCATAAGGCCGCAGCATGTCCAGCGCTTCCACCTGGGGAATCTTGCTCTCGGCTAAAATCCGTGTGGTATCCTTCTGCGCAAGGGAATCCACCAGAATAAAGCAGCCCGGCAGGGAAGCGTTAATGGTCTCCGCCTTGGTTCCATCGGCAAAGTTCAGATGCACCAGCCCGCCCAGCGCGGAAGCATAGTGATCCATCATGCCGCCCGGTTCCTTAAATTCCAGTACCTCCGCGGCAAATCCCAAATAGGCGATACGGGCGGGATTATTTTTGTCCGCGTGGTCAATGCTCTCCAGCAGCGCCTTTACCAACGCCACGATCATGGTGCTGGAGGAACACATGCCTTTTCCGATGGGAATGGTGGAGTCCATTCGTATATCCGCCCCTATAAGGGGGTATCCCTCCTGTAACAGCACATTCACCGTACTGTGCAGATAATCCCGGTTGTTGGCATAGATAATGGGGGCATCCAGATCTATCTCATAAATCTGATACAACTGCTCCTCGTTTTCCACATTCAGCGTGTCCAGCCGTTCGTCCCGAATGCGGATGACAATCCGCCTGTCATTCCGGGACGTCACACAGGCCGAAAACCGCAGGTCAATGGCCAGTGCGATCACATCCAGACCCAGATAGTCCTGATGCTCGCCGAACAGACAAATCCGGCTGGGGGTAGAAATTTTCATAGCTCTGTCCTCTTCTTCCGCACCGTCTCAGCGGCACTGTTCTTGTGTTCTATTTTTTTTGGTGTATAATTATTTCAAATTGGTATAAAATCGTCTTTGCAGGAGGTGTTTGTCATGTCCTATCAGTTCACCCGTCTCCGTTCCGCTATAACGGTGGAACGCATCGTCACCGTCCACTATTTTGAATACAGTGCCGACTATGCCTTTCCCGGTGAAGCCCACAATTTCTGGGAGTTTGTCTATGTGGACCGGGGGCCTGTTACCGTGACCGCCGGGGGCGAGACCCGCACCCTTTCCAAGGACGAAATTATTTTCCACCGCCCGGGGGAATTTCACACCCTGCGCTCCGACGGCGGCACCCCCAATCTGGTGGTCATTGCCTTTGCCTGCGGCAGTCCCGCCATGTCTTTTTTTGAAAATAAGGTCCTGCGGGTAGACCCCGATCTCCGGGTTAATTTACAGCACATCATCCGGGAGGCCCAGCTGGCCTTTTCCTCCGACCTCAACGACCCCCAGCTTACCCGTCTGCGCCGCAGAGAGGAACCGGCGTTTGGCAGCGAGCAGCTCATTCGCCTTTTTTTGGAGGAGTTTCTTATTGAGCTGCTGCGCCGCAGCGGCTCCGGCAGTCACGCCAGCACCCGGCACACCATCACCCGGCAGTTTACCCCCACCCATCGGGATGGGGCCGGGGACCCCGCTTTTGACCTGGTGGTGGACTATATGGAGCGCCATATCGGCCAGCAGCTGCGTTTGGAGGACATCTGCCGGGATACGCTGATCAGCCGCTCCGCCGTGCAGAAGCTGTTCCGGGAGGTCACAGGCGGCGGTGTCATGGATTATTTCACCGATCAAAAGATCCACTATGCCAAATTGATGATCCGGGAGCGGAAGATGAACTTCACCCAGATTGCCCAGGCGCTGGGATATTCCTCCATCCACTATCTCTCCCGCCAGTTTCGTCAGAAAACCGGCATGACGCTGACGGAGTTTTCACGCTCCGTCTTATAATGCTTCCATTATAAAAATCCCGGTGCCTTCTGTATTTATACAATCGCGCCTATTGTTTGCACAATCATCCAAAGACGATTGTGCAAATTTTTTATCTGATGTGATAAATCCATTGTCTTTAAAATGATTTACAATGAGGGCACAAACAGAAAAAACAGGCGTTTTACCATAGAAGGAGGAAATATCATGCTGAAATTCGGTACCGGCGGCTGGCGCGCCATTATCGGCGATGAATTTACCAAGGCCAATTTACAGCTTTTATCTTATGCCATGGCAAAAAAAATGAAGGCGGAGGGTGTGGCTGACCGGGGCTTTGTTATTGGCTATGACCGGCGTTTTTTGTCGGAGGAGTCCGCTATTTGGGCAGCCGAGGTTATGGCGGGTATGGGCATCCGCTGTTTTCTCATTCACCGGGCGGCTCCCACCCCTCTTATCATGTTCACGGTAAAGGATTACGCCCTGCCCTATGGCTTTGCCGTCACGGCCAGCCACAACCCCGCCATTTATAACGGCGTCAAGGTGTTTACTGCCGGCGGCCGGGACGCGAACGAGACCCAGACGGCGGATATCGAGGCCTATATTGCCGCCGCGGAAGGGGAGACCATTCCCGCTATGCCCTATGAGGAGGGCATTCGCTGCGGCCTTATCCAAAATATTGATCCCATGAACACCTATATTGACAGCATCATTCGCGCCGTCAATATGGATGCCATCCGCTCCCGCAATCTGAAGGTGGTGCTGGACCCCATGTACGGCGTGTCCAAGACGGCCCTTTCCACCATTCTCATCACCGCCCGCTGCGAGGTGGACATCATTCACGAGCGCCGAGACGCTCTCTTCGGTGGCCGTCTGCCCGCCCCCAATGACAAGACACTGGCGGGTCTCCGGGAATTTCTGCTGGAAAACGGCTGTGACATTGGGATTGCCACCGACGGCGATGCCGACCGTCTGGGCGTTATTGATGACGCCGGCGAGTTCCTGCACCCCAACAAGATTCTGGTGCTGCTGTACTACTACCTGCTTCACTACAAGGGCTGGCACGGCGCGGCGGTGCGCAACCTGGCCACCACGCAGCTGCTGGACCGCATTGCCGCTGACAAAGGAGAGGTCTGCTACGAGGTGCCTGTGGGCTTCAAGCACATCTCCGCCAAGATGAACGAAACCGGCGCCGTCATCGGCGGCGAATCCTCCGGCGGCCTCACCGTCCGGGGGCACATCTCCGGCAAGGACGGCATTTATGCCGCCGCTCTGCTGGTGGAGATGATTGCCACCACCGGCAAGCGGCTTTCCGAACTGTATAAGGAGATTACCGACCGCTACGGCGCGCTGGAGATGGAGGAGCGGGACTACAAGTTTACCCCCGAAAAAAAGGCGCAGGTGATGAAAACGCTGCTGGAGGAGAAACAGCTGCCCGATTTCCCCCTGCCGGTGGAAAAGGTGTCCTATATGGATGGATGCAAGGTTTACTTCGGTGACAAGGGCTGGCTTATTGCCCGCTTTTCGGGCACAGAACCTCTGCTCCGCATCTTCTGCGAGCGGGAGACCATGGAGGAGGCCAGAGAGCTCTGCGACCTTATGGAATCCTACCTGAAACTAACATAATAGAACTTGCGGGGCGGAGAAGATCTTCGCCCCGCAAGTTCCTGCTTGACAATATCGAATATCAATATTATACTATCATTAAATAACGATATTCGATATAGAGAGGTGATCCTATGGCCCGTGAAAAATACCAGACGCTGACGGAGCAGATGTTTTATACGCTGCTGTGTCTTTCCTCCGAGTGCTGCGGTGCAGACATTATGGCCCGGGTAACCGCCATGACGGAGGGACGGGTGGTTTTGGGACCCGGCACCCTCTATGCACTTTTGGACAATTTTCAGGCAGAGGGCTTTATTGCCCAGACAAAGGTGGAGGGCCGCCGCCGCAGCTATGCTCTGACTCCCGTCGGGCGGCAGATGTTGGGGGCAGAGCGGGAACGACTTCAAAAACAGCTATCAGATTTTGACGGATTTTATCAGGAGGAACGCCATGCCGAAAGAGAAAAGAATCCATCGTTCAAACTGGTTCCAGCCCAATAACGGGGACGCCATTGCCGCCTATATGGAAAAGATGGCCCGGAAGGGCTGGCTTTTGGAAAAGGCCGACCGGTTTTACACCTTTCGGGCTATCGAGCCGGCAGAGCTGATCTTTTCCGTAACCTATTTTCCCAATGCCTCGGTGTTTGATCCCCGGCCCGCGGAGCCGCAGCAAACCTATCTGGATTACTGCCGTGAAGCCGGCTGGGAGCTGGCCGCCTCCTGCGGCCCTCAGCAAATCTTTTACAACCGCAATCCCGATCCCGTTCCCATTGAAACAGACGAAGCCCGCAAGTTCTCCGCCATATGTAAATCCATGGTGAAAACGCTGGTATTGCCAAACGCGGTACTGCTGGCCTGTCTTTTGTATTATTTTTACTTACTGTACCATCTTTTTTCTATAGATCCGCTTTATTCGGTTTGCAGCATTGGCTTTTGGTGTCTGGTGGGTTCTCTTATTCTGTTGCTTTTGCAGAGCACCTACCTGCTTGTTAACTATGGGGTTTGGTATCTCCGCTCCAAAAAAGCCATCGGGCAGGGCAGAGGTTGTGTCAAATCCACCGCGGCAGTATCCGTTATCAGCCGCATCACATATGCATTCTCTTTTTTGATGGTGCTTTTTATGGCAGTTGTGGCAGGACAAAGAGGCGAGGGGCAAATACTTACCCTGATTCCCGCTTATGCGCTCTTTTATAGCGCCCTGATCGTGTTGCTCCGATTTCTAAAAAAGCATGGAAAAGATCGCTCTCAAGTCAAATGGTTTTATATTGCCATTGGGGCTATCTTGTGCGTGGCATTTTACATGGTTGTATGGCCGGGTCTTTCACGTCCCTACGGGGGCGATAAGCATTCCGGCATTGAGACACAGCACTTTTCCTCCCCCTTTGGCACTTACCGCAGCTATGACGATTATCGCTACAATGCCTACTGGCCCGACTTTTCTTATAAAGTGGTGGAAATCGGCAATGACAAGGTGCGGCAATTTTGCTGGGAAAAGGAGATTGCCTCCGTCACCGCCCGGTTCAAGGGCCTGGATCTCACGTTGGCGGAAAGTGTTGCGGTGGAGCCTGTTCTGCCGGGGGCGCTGAAGTGCTGCTATATTGAATGGGGCAGCAGATATGTCCTTTTATACGATGATCGGATTGTGATTATTTGCCCCAAAAGCGATTGGGAGATACCTGCATTTTTAAAATTAATGGTGGAAAACAATGCTTTGCCGCCCTCCGTATCCCTTTCCACATGAAAAACAGCCCTGAAAAGTTGCACTTTTCAGGGCTGTTTTTTTCATTTTATTGCATCAGATTTCATACCAGCGAATCTCATTGGCCGCCAAATCCAGCGCAAAGCGGCTGCCGTCCCCCCGGTACACAAAAGTGGACTGAGGCTCATAGGTGTTGTTCACCACGCAGTACTTTCCGTTTTTCACATAGGCGTGAACTTCTACATTATAGTTTTCGGAATACCAGCTGCGGAGTGTTTCCTCCCGCTGGGACGCCCACAAAATGGCACGATGGAGAATACGGCTGTTCTCAAAGGAATAGGGCAGGCCGCTGATGTAGACGCAGCGTCCCTCGCCGAAGTCGTGGACGGCCATCTGCACCTCTTTGTCCCGCTGCACCAAAATTTCGGTGCCGGGCAGGGCATAGATGCTCTTTTTCCCCTCGCCGAAGTCCACCTCCTGCCGGCAGTCGGCCAGAATAAAGTGTTCGGGATGCTCTTTCCAGTTGTATTTATCGTAACCCAGCGTAAAGCCCGTCTCTTTTTCCACACCCAGTGCCGCAGACAGCTGCAGATAGTGTCCCTGATACTGGTGACCGGAAGGCTCGCCCACGCCGATAAACCCGCCGCCGCAGGCGATAAACTGCCGCACCGCCGCGGTAATAGCCGAATCCTCCCAAACCTTGCCCCCGGTATGAGCCGTATCGCCGTTGCCCACGTTGATGACCACATCCACGCCCTTGAGTGCGTCCGGGTCATTTTTCAGGTCGTCAAAGCTGACAAAGCGCACATCAAAGGGGGCACCGGAGAGCGCCTCGATGATACCGGCATAGCTGTAGTTCTGTTTTTGATAAAGGGCATGATGTACCATATGGCAGCCCCAGGCCCGCATTTTTCCCCAGCTGTTCAGCACCGCCACGGTACCCGCGCAGTAGGGGGTGGTACCCTTAATATTGGCGTACAGCTGGCGGAACTCGTTGCAGACGGACTCCACATACTCGATAAAATCCGGGAACTGGCAGGCAAGCTTCAGATACCCGCCATAGCCGATGCGGTCAATGGGCTTGCGGAGAATGGCACGGCGGGCCGTGACCCAGTTTTCCTTGGCCTCCCGGACGGGATCGCCGCCTTCATGGAAGGTATCAGGGAAGAAATAGGGCAGAAACCGCCCTTCGGTGTACTTGACACCCGGAATGTCGGCAATAAGCCGCAATGTGGAACCATTGCCCACGCTGCCCACCACGGCATCCAGACCGATGGTCTGAAACTCCGGCATAAAGGGCTCCGTCCCGATCCAGTGATCCCCCAGGAACATCATGGCTTCCTTGCCCATCTCATGGGTAATATCCACCATTTCTTTGGCAAGCTTGGCCACTTCCCGGCGCTGAAACGCCTGAAAATCCTTAAATTCCTTGCTGGGGACACGGTATTGGTTGTTGTAATAGCCCTGGTCGATGATGTACTCGGGTCGAAAGGGATATCCTGCTTCCTCTTCAAACTGCTTGAGAATATAAGGGGAGACCGAGGCGGAATAGCCGTACCAGTCCACATATTTCTCCCGCCGCAGCTCGTCAAAAATCAGGGTAAACTGGTGGAAGAAGGTAGTATACCGAATCACGTCCACATAGGGGTGGTCGGTAATGAATTGCCGAATACGCTCCATGGTATAACGGTGGGTCTTGGGCTGGCGCACATCGAAGGTGATCTGGTGTTCAAAATCCTTCCAGCCGTTGGTAACGGCGTTGTACATATGAACAGGGTCCCAAATGAGATAGGCCAGAAAACTTACCGTATATTCATGGAAGGGGCAAGGGCGGTCGATCACCACACAGCCGCTCTTTTCCTCATACCGCCAGTCTGCCGGGGAAAGAGGTTCACCCGCCGTCCGATCCATGACCTCCCACCAGCGGCAGACGTCGTCGTGGGTGTTGGGCTTCATCAGCTCTTCGCTGATTCCCTGCATAAGGTTGATAAAAAGGGGTGTCTCGCGCGCCATCTGAAAGCCGGTCATGATGTAGCACTGCTGCACCTCGTCCGGATTGGCCCTGGCCCAGTCGTTGTCCTTCCGGGTGGTATAGTAGGTGGAATACACCTTGGCATTCACTGTCTTCAAAGCCTCAGGGTAGTCGGTGCCGTCGCAGTCCCGGATGGCATCGGCGCCCCAGCGCTGTAAAAGTGTCAGCGTTTCCGGCACCACATCCACATCGGTGGGAATGGTGACGCGGCCTTTTTTCGTTGTTTCACTCATAGATGTTCTCCTCGGGCGTCATTTTTTCTTTTTTGGTTCTTCAAAGGGCTTGTTATAAAGAGCCAGTGTCGTCAACAGCAGCACAAGACCCAGTATCATCACACCCAGGCCCAAAAGCTGTCCGGTCGTTTTCCAGCCCACAAACAGCAGCACAAGGCCCAGCACAAAAGAAAGGGCCATCAGTACCACGCGCAGCGCGGCATGTTCTTTCCAAAAAATCATGGCTTCACCTTACCCTTTCAGTCCGCCCACGGTCATACCCTGGGTCAGCTTTTTCTGCACACAGATATAGAGAATCAGCGTGGGCAGCATCACCAGCACCAACCCGGCATACAGCATGCCGTATTCCGCCTTGGCCTGCTGCGCCTGCATCAGATTCAAAAGCCCCACAGGCAGCGTCTTTTGTCCTGTGGCGGAGCTCATCAGCGTCATGGAAATGATATATTCATTCCAGAAGGAGAGAAAATTGAAGAGGATAATGGTAATAATAGAGGGCTGCGCCATGGGGAAAATAATCCGCAGCATGGTTTTACCGTAGCCCGCGCCGTCAATATAGGCCGCCTCTTCAAAATCATGGGGCAGTGTGGAAAAATAGCCAGAGAGCAGATAAATGGTGAAGGGCAGGGCCGTGGCAGCATAAACCAGCGCCAGTACAAAAAGATTGTTTAACAGAAAATCACTGCCAAAGGCGGATTTCAGCGCCGCATCGCCGTCCCGCAGCATCAGAAAAATGGGTACCACGATGTAGTTCACGTTGATAAACAAGCCCGCCATAAAGCAGGTGTTGAAAAAGCGCCGTGACCGGAATTTAAACCGGGAGAGTACATAGGCCGCCGGTAGCGCCACCACCAGCAGAATAAGAAGACCCAGCACCGTCACCATGACGGAATTGAGCATATACTCGCCCATGTTGGCCGAATTCCACGCCTTCACAAAGTTTTGCCAGTAAAAACCCAGGGGCATAGCCCAGGGATTTCCATAAAATTCGCTATTTTGTTTAATGGAGGCCAGAAATACCCATGCCACCGGCACCAGAATGCACACCGCCAGCGTACAGAGCACCACATAGATAAAAATACGGTACAGGCGGTTGGCAGCACCGTTCTTTTCTTTTCTTTTCATGTTTTCCCCCCTTAAAATTCCAGAGGTTCCCGCTTGGTAACCTTGTTGACTGCGGCGGAGAGCAGAAAGGAAAACAGAAAAATCATCACGCCGATGGCCATACTGTAGCCGTAAAGTCCCGCGTCTTTTTGCCCGTACATATAGCTCAGCGCTACCTCGGAGGCGCCGTTGGGCCCGCCGGAGGTCATGGCCTTGACAAACAGGAACGCCATATTGATGGTGGAAATAATGAAAAAGGTCAGCGTGGTGCGGATGTTTGTCCAGATCAGGGGCAGGGTAATCTTAAAGAACTGGGCAATGCGCCCGGCGCCGTCCAGGTTGGCCGATTCATACAGGCTCTGGGGGACGCTGGACATAGAGGCCATGTACATGACCATGTAGTAGCCGATGGCCTGCCAAATCATGGCGATGATCAGGCTGGTCATGACCATTGGAGCGTCCTTCCAGAGCACCTGCACCGTGTGGCCGGCAAAAAGAGACAGTATGCTGTTAAACAAGCCGTTTTCGGGCTTATAAATAGCCGAGAAAATGCCCGCAATGACCACCACCGAGAGAATATTGGGGATGTAGAAAACCACGCGGAAAAAGTTCTGACCGCGGAGTTTTTCCCGTGTGAGAATCCCTGCAAACAGCAGGGCCAGGGCAAAGGTAATTAGCGTCACCACCACAATCAGCAAAATGGTATTTTGCATGGAGCGGATAAAGGACGCATCCTGAAACAATGCCTTGAAGTTATCCAACCCCACAAAAGTCTCGGTGGGGGAATAGGCGCCGCGCTGAAAAAGGGACATGCGGAACACATTGAGTGTGGGCAATATCATAAAGATGAAAAACAGCACAACGGCGGGCGTGAGACACAGTATTACAAACCGGCCGTAGCCCTTATGGTTTTTCATAGGTTCAGCTCCTTTCTGAAAAAGCGGCAGCGCCGCCGGAATGAGGTAAAAGCGGTGAGTAGGTCACACTACTCACCGCCCTCAGCCTACTTAAGCGTTATCAAAAGCTTTTTAATCAGCCCTGGATGTTGGCCAGCATCTGGGCGCTGGCAGTCTTGATGTTGGCAATCCACTGATCTTCGGTCAGCGTGCCGTTCACCAGAGAGTTCACAGGATCCAGGAACACCTCGCGGACGGTACCGAGACCGGCCACGGCGGTGTAGGAAGCAAAGTTGCCCATAGCGGCCTTGGCGCCGTTATCATAGATAGAATAGAACATCTGATTATCGCCGGTCAGATCCTTGCTGACACCCAGCACGGGCTGCACAGCGGGAGTCGCCTGACCTTCGGCATTCTTGGCATTTGCAAAGATCTCGCAGGCCTTGTCACTGTAGAGGAATGCCACAAACTGCTTCGCCTCGTCCACATGAGCGGCACCGGAGGGAACCCATGCCTGCTCAAACCAGGTATAGCTGTAGCTGTCGCCGCCCTTTTCCACGGCGGGCAATGCGGTCATGCCCCACTTAAAGCCGTCAGCGCGGGGGGCATCGGCCATTTCGCCCACAATCCAGGTGCCGTTGGGCATAAACAGGGCCTTGTTGTCCAGCACCAGCTGCTGGTTCTGGGTAAAGTCATTGTCGTTGGCCTGTGCGGGGGTAATGGAATTGGTATAGGTGGCCAGCTTGGCAATGATGTCAAAGCAGGTCTTTGCTTCGGGAGTATCCCAGACGCCGTCTGTATAATGGGTCGCCTTGTCAAAGAACTCGGCGCCGCCCACGGAATACATCAGCGCATACAGGAAAGCATCAAAGTATCCGGTGGTGGGGTAAGTAAAGAGGGCAATGCCTTCAGCCTTGGCCTTGTCGCCCAATTCCCACATCTCATCCCAAGTGGTGGGAACGGTCCAGCCTTTTTCCTCAAAGAGACCGGCGTTGTAGAACAGACCGCAGGGGGAGTAGAACATAGGAGATAAATAGGTCTTGCCATCGCCGTAAGGATTGGTGAGAGAAGTCTCGGTGAAACCGCCGGCAATCTTCTCGGAAACCTTTTTGCTCTCGCCAGGTACGGTCATAGACAGCACATCTGTGAGGTCGGTCAGGTTCTTGTCCTTAATAAACTGCTCGGTGAGACCCGCTTCACGACCGGTAGCCAGATGAACCACATCAGGATACTCGCCGCCCTGCATGGACGCGCCGATCACATCCTCCAGGTTCTTGTCGCAAATCAGATCAACCTTGATGCCGGTCTGCGCCGTAAACGCATCGGTGACTTCCTTCCACACATCCGCACCGTAGGCGGATTCCAGCGCGGCCACCTGGATCGTCACAGGATCCTTGCTGTCGGTGGTGCCGGTGTCGCCGCCCTTGCTGCCGCAGGCTACCAAGGACAAGGCCATGACAGCTGCCAGCACAAAACTGAGCGCTTTTTTCATACCAAATACCTCCAAAATTCTTTTCGCATCTTCTTTTTTGCACGAATCAGCCTTCCTTATGCCTATCGTGATTTTCAGTATAGCGTTCTTGCCTTATGAGTTCAATTTGATTCTTGCTTGCATTTTTATATATATTGCTTTATATTGCATTCTTATAGATTATGCCAATATAGGTGACCTTATTTTGTCTATTTTGCTGCAATTTATCCGAGCCTTCACTAATTTTTCCGATAATGATTCCCTGTTGCGAAATAGATTGGATCGTGTTATACTTTTATTTATAAGTACTACAGCAACAATTATAAAGCAGGACGGAGAAGGGTTTATGAGCAACAACCGCCACGATATAGGCCGGAATCCGGGACCTATTGACCGCAGTATCACCAAGCTTTTATACATTTCAAACGCCAAATACGGCGGCGACTGGAATAGTCTGCTGCACACACACTCATTTACGGAGCTTTTTTATGTGGTGGGCGACCGCGGCCAGTTTAAAATCGGCGAACATCTGATTCCCGTGGCGGCAGATGATCTGGTTTTGGTAAACCCCAACGTGCCCCACACGGAGCTGAGCCTCAACGCAGCGCCCCTGGAATATATTGTTTTGGGCGTTGCCGGCCTGGAATTTCTGCCGAGGGAGGACAGCTCGGAATATTCGTTGACCAATTTTTGCGGCAGCACTGAAGAGGTACAGTTTTATATGCGCTCCATGCTTCGGGAAATTGAGCAAAAGCGCACCGGCTATGAGATGGTTTGTCAGGATCTTTTGGAGCTGCTGCTCATTAATCTCGTACGCCAAAGCCAGGCAACCCTTTCTGCCGCCGCGCCGGCAGCGCAGCGATCCAACCGGGAATGTGCCACCGTGCGGCGCTACATTGAAAATCACTTTAAAGAAGCACTGACGCTGGATATGCTTTCAGAGCTGGCACACCTGAACAAATACTATATGGTGCATATCTTTACCCGCGAGTACGGAGTATCGCCCATTAACTACCTCATTGCCTGCCGCATTCAGGAAAGCTTGCATCTGTTGGAAAAGACAGATCATCCTCTTTCCCGCATTTCCCACATGCTGGGCTTTTCCTCGCCCAGCTATTTCTCCCAAAGCTTTCGTCGCCTGCAGGGCATCAGTCCCATGGAATTTCGGAAGCGCTGCCGGGACAGCGAGGGGCAACCGGCGCCCGAACCCGTTCCGGACCGTGTGGTCTGTGAAGCAGTCCCCTCTTCCTAAAGAGATAACAAAAACAGGAGAAATTTATGATGAGAATTTACGAACTACCCGACTACGACTCCATGAGCCGCCGGGCGGCCAATATCATTTCCGCCCATGTGCTCCTGCGGCCCAGCTGCACACTGGGACTGGCCACCGGTTCCACCCCCTTGGGTATTTACCGCCAGTTGATCAGGCAGTACGAGGCGGGTGATCTTAGCTTAGAGGAGACCCGCTGTGTCAATCTGGACGAATACCTGGGCCTTGGTCCGACGCATCCCCAGAGCTACCGCTATTTTATGCAGAAAAATTTTTTTGACCATATCAATATTAACCCGGAAAACACCCACGTTCCTGACGGACTGTGCCCCGACGCCGATGCCGAATGCGCCCGGTACAATCAGGTCATCAAGTCCCTTGGCGGTGTGGACTTGCAGCTGCTGGGGCTGGGACACAACGGCCACATTGGCTTCAACGAACCCGGCAGATCCTTTGAACTGGGGACTCACCTTGTTGACTTGTCCGAGAGCACCATCAACGCCAATACCCGCTTTTTTAAAAGCAGCGCTCAGGTGCCTCACCAGGCTCTCACCATGGGCATCAAAAACATTATGGAGGCCAAACAGATTCTGGTGGTCGTATCCGGCGCGGACAAGGCCGATATTGTGCGCCGGGCCTTTGCCGGGCCGGTAAGCCCTGATGTGCCTTGTTCCATTTTACAGATGCACCGGGATGTGATACTGGTGGGGGATACCGCCGCACTCTCCGAACTGAGAAAGGCCAACGTTTCGATAGGCAGCTGATAGACGAAGGGACTGTCACAGAATGAAAATTCTGCGGCAGTCCTTTTTTAATTATGGTTCATGTGCCCTTTATGAATTAATATTCCACCATCCGGTCATTTCGCTAAGAGTCTCCCCCATATACCAGGCAAAGGCCCTATAGCCCTCTCGCCCCAAATGCAGGCCATCCACCGGTTGGTATTCATCCTCTCGATCCGGCTGAATGGGGCTTTCGGCATAGGCGTCAATAACCGGCAGGTTGTTTTTTATCCCCAGTTCCCACACCACAGTCCGAGTATTTTCCACCGCAGGCGCATAGCCATAGTTGGTTTTGGTATCATCCTCTGTGGCATGAGGCGGTGTCACCAGCACCAGGCACGCGCTTTCTTTTAGCCGCGACCTAATATCGTCAATCAGCGCCTGATACGCCTCCCGGTTTTCCGTCCCCGACAGAGTCAATCCCTCGTTTGTTCCCAGCATAATCAGCACCACATCTGCCTGCGACACATCTACGGAACCCTGTCGGTAATAGTCCAGATACTGCTGTACCGTATAACCGCACTTTCCGGCATTGACGGTCTTGCAATGCAAAAACTGCGCCAGATAATAGGGGTAGCCCTGCTTATGCACATCTGATATGCCATGGGTGGTTGTGCCGTAATCTCCCTCGGTCAGGCTGTCTCCCATGCAGACAATCACTCGCTGCTCTTCGGGCGTTTGGGGTGTGGTTTTCTTTTCTCCGCAGCCGGTCAGAGAAAAAAGCAGCAACACAGCGGCACATAGACCGCAAAGCCGCCTCACTTATCTTTCTCCTGCGGTGCTCCCTCCTCAAAGGGATGGTCCCGCAGGTACTGCAGCCGCCGCCAGGCGTGATAGGCCGTCAAAAAGCCGCCCACTGCCATAGCTGTCATTAAAATACCCAAGGGAATCATCCACCACAGAAAAGCCGTTACCTCGCACAGCCAGGAAAAAATTCGATAGGCCAGCAACACCAAAATGATTCCTGCCGCCAATATCACCATCAGTATTTCGGAGCTGGTGCAGTTTTTGATTCGTTTCATTTTCTGTACCTCTGCTTCCTGCCAAAACAAATTTTGAAAAAAGAGGCTGCTTTTCAGCAGCCTCTTTTTAATTGGAAGAATTACTTGCTTTCCTTGATGGCAGCCTGTGCAGCGGCCAGACGGGCAATAGGAACACGGAAGGGGCTGCAGGACACATAGTCCAGACCCACATTGTGGCAGAACTCCACAGAGGTGGGGTCACCGCCGTGCTCGCCGCAGATGCCCAGGTGGATGTCGGGGCGGGTCTTGCGGCCCAGCTCAGCAGCCATCTTCACCAGCTTGCCAACGCCAACCTGATCCAGCTTGGCAAAGGGATCGTTTTCATAGATCTTCTTGTCATAGTAGGCGCCCAGGAACTTGCCGGCGTCATCGCGGGAGAAGCCGAAGGTCATCTGGGTCAGATCGTTGGTGCCGAAGGAGAAGAATTCCGCTTCCTTGGCAATCTCGTCGGCGGTCAGAGCCGCTCTGGGAATCTCGATCATGGTACCCACTTTATACTTCATCTTGGAACCGGCGGCTGCCAGTTCTTCATCAGCAGTCTTGACCACAACGCTCTTGACATAGGCCAGTTCCTTGACCTCGCCCACCAGGGGAATCATAATCTCGGGAACCATGTTCCAGTCAGCGTGCTTCTTCTGCACGTTGATGGCGGCGCGGATTACAGCGCGGGGCTGCATGGCGGCAATCTCGGGGAAGGTGACAGCCAGACGGCAGCCACGGTGACCCATCATGGGGTTAAACTCATGAAGACTGGAAATAATCGCCTTGATCTGCTCAACGGACTTATTCTGTGCCTTGGCCAGCTGCTCAATGTCAGCCTCCTCGGTGGGAACAAACTCGTGCAGAGGGGGATCCAGGAAACGAATGGTGACAGGGCAGCCTTCCATAGCCTCGTAAATACCCTCGAAGTCACCCTGCTGCATGGGCAGCAGCTTGGCAAGAGCGGTCTCGCGCTCTTCCACGGTATCGGAGCAGATCATTTCGCGGATGGCTTCAATGCGCTCACCCTCAAAGAACATATGCTCGGTACGGCACAAACCGATGCCCTGTGCGCCCAGCTCACGGGCCTTCTTGGCATCGTGGGGAGTATCGGCATTGGTACGCACCTGCAAACGGCGATACTTGTCGGCCCAGGACATGATGCGGCCGAATTCGCCGCTGATGGAAGCGTCCATAGTGGGCATGGCACCGTCATAGATATTACCGGTGGAACCGTCCAGGCTCAGCCAGTCGCCTTCGTGATAGGTTTTGCCGGAGAGAGTGAACTGCTTGTTTTCCTCGTCCATCACGATGGCGGTGCAGCCGGAAACGCAGCAGGTACCCATGCCGCGGGCCACAACAGCCGCGTGGGAAGTCATACCGCCGCGGACGGTCAGAATGCCCTGAGAGGCCTTCATACCTTCAATGTCCTCGGGAGAGGTTTCCAGACGAACCAGAACCACCTTTTCGCCCCGGGCATTCCACTCCTTGGCGTCCTCGGCGGTGAAAACGATCTTGCCGCAGGCAGCGCCGGGAGAGGCGGGCAGAGCCTTGCCCACAGGGGTAGAGGCCTTCAACGCCTTGGTGTCAAACTGGGGATGGAGCAGGGTATCCAGGTTCCGGGGCTCAATCATGGCCACGGCCTGCTTCTCGGAAATCATACCCTCGTCCACCAGATCGCAGGCAATCTTCAGTGCCGCGTTGGCGGTACGCTTGCCGTTACGGGTCTGCAGCATATACAGCTGGCCGGCTTCCACGGTAAACTCCATATCCTGCATATCACGATAGTGATCCTCCAGGATCTGGCAGACCTTTTCAAACTGGGTAAACGCCTCGGGGAACTTCTGGGCCATCTGCTCGATGGGCATGGGGGTACGAACGCCGGCCACCACGTCTTCGCCCTGGGCATTGGTCAGGAACTCGCCCATCAGCTTCTTCTCGCCGGTGGCGGGGTTGCGGGTGAAGGCAACGCCGGTACCGCAGTTGTCGCCCATATTGCCAAAGGCCATAGACTGCACGTTGACAGCGGTGCCCCAGGAATAGGGGATGTCGTTGTCACGACGATAGACGTTGGCGCGGGGGGTATCCCAGCTGCGGAACACGGCCTTGATGGCGCCGATGAGCTGCTCCTTGGGATCGGTGGGGAAGTCCTCGCCGATCTTGGACTTGTACTCGGCCTTGAACTGGCCGGCCAACTCCTTCAGATCCTCAGCGGTCAGCTCCACGTCCTGGGTCACGCCCTTGGCGGTCTTCATGGCGTCAATCAGCTGCTCAAAATATTTCTTACCGACTTCCATAACGACGTCGGAATACATCTGAATAAAGCGGCGATAGCAGTCCCATGCCCAGCGGGGATTGTTTGATTTCTTGGCAATCACATCCACAACCTGCTCGTTAAGACCCAGGTTCAGGATGGTATCCATCATACCGGGCATAGAGGCGCGCGCACCGGAACGAACGGAGACCAGCAGGGGATTTTCCAGGTCGCCGAACTTCTTGCCGGTGATCTTCTCCATTTTCTCAATATACTCCATGATCTCGGCCATGATGTCGCTGTTGATCTGGCAGTCATCTTCGTAATACTGAGTGCAGGCCTCGGTTGTGATCGTGAAGCCCTGAGGAACGGGCAGACCAATATTGGTCATTTCCGCCAGGTTGGCACCCTTGCCGCCCAGCAGCTCACGCATTTTTGCATTACCTTCCGTGAAAAGGTAGCAATACTTTTTGCTCATTAGCATTCCCTCCGAAAATTTTCTGTTTTTTTGCAATTTAAAAGAACAATTTATTATAAGCACATATTTCCGCAAATGCAAGGGTTTATTTCACATTTTGCCCGCTTTTTTTCGGTTTGTTTCAAAAAAAATGAGAAAATTTTTTATTTTGAGGAAACATTCTTATAAATTGCCCAGAGAATCCCTTGCAGGCTTTTACTCGGCTGTGTTATACTAATTTAAATTGGAATTTTATTGAGTTTTATCGGAGATGTATATGACAGAGCAATTGGAAAATCAGGATGTATTTGCTCATATCCGCCGCGCTGCCAGGGAAAACGTGCTGGGGCACGCCCTCATTTTTTCCGGGCCCGGCAATCGTCTGGGCGCTGCCCGCTATGCCGCCGCCGCACTGGAATGCGAAAATCCGTCGGAGGCGCCCTGCCTTCACTGTGAATCCTGCCGAAAAGTAATGGCGCAGATCCATCCGGATATAATTTCCGTGCACAGTGATGTGCGGGTAGAGATCCCCGTTGAGGATATGCGGGCCTTGAAGCAGGATGTCTATGTACGGCCCAATGAGGGGAAGTACAAAATATATTTTTTTGACAGGTGTGAGCAGCTAAATATCAAGGATCAAAACACACTGCTGAAAATTTTGGAGGAAGGACCGCCCTACGCGGCATTTTTCTTCTGTCCCGAAAACAGCGCCATTTTGCTTCCCACCGTTCGCTCCCGCTGTATTGAATGGAAGTTGCAGCATGAAGGAGCGGAAGACCTTACGCAGTCGGCAGAGTTGTGCCGCTTAATGGCCGGAGACGATGCCACCGCTGTGGTTTCCTTTTTTGTCAGGCTGGAGGGCAAAAAGCCATCCCGGGAAAAAGTACAGGCCCTGCTGCAGGGAAGCTGGCAGACAGCGGCGGCAGCTCTTCTGTCCCGTTTTGACAAGGCCACCGTTTCACCGGAGGCAGCTCTTCTGGCCCGCCGCTTTAATAAGGCGCAGCTGCTGCGTCTCACCGCTCTTCTGGAGCGGTACAGTAAAGAATGTGATTATAACGTTAATGTCGGCCTGGTTTTAGGGGCCGTCGCCGCAGAATGGGAGGGTATCCTTTGACAAATGTAATTAGTGTCCGCTTTCGTGGCGGTTGTAAGACATACTATTTTGATCCCCATGGTCTTACTGTAAACGAGGGGGATTTTGTCATCGTGGAGACAGCACAGGGCCTTGAATACGCCCAGTGTGCCATGAGCTGCCATGATGTGCCGGACGCGGAGGTAGTACAGCCCCTGCGCCCCATTGTACGACTGGCCACGGAAAATGACCGCCGCATGGCGGAGTACAATCGTGGCCGGGAGAAAGAGGCCTTTGCCACCTGCCAGAAAAAAATTGTCGCCCACGGACTGGATATGAAGCTGGTACGGGTGGAGTGCAATTTTGAGGGCAACAAAATTATTTTCTTTTTCACAGCCGACGGGCGTGTGGACTTCCGGGAGCTGGTGAAGGATCTGGCCTCCGTATTCCGTGCTCGGATCGAGCTGCGGCAGATTGGCGTTCGGGACGAGGCCAAGATGCTGGGCGGACTGGGTATCTGCGGACGCCCCTTCTGCTGCGCTGAATTTATGGACGAGTTTATGCCCGTATCCATTAAAATGGCCAAGACCCAGAGTCTTTCTCTGAATCCCACCAAGATTTCCGGTACCTGCGGCCGGCTGATGTGCTGCCTGAAATACGAGCAGGACGCCTATGAGGACGCCGTGCGCCGGATGCCCAAAAACGACTCCTTTGTCCAGACCCCCGACGGTGTGGGTAATGTATCCGACTTGAATCTTCTCAAGGAAAAGGTCACTGTCCGACTGGACAATCAGCCCGAAGCGCCCAAGTGTTATCACAACTGCGAAGTATGTGTGTTGCGCAACGGAAAAGGCTCCCGGGACGGGATCGTCATTCCCGAAAAGGCGCCTGAGCGGTATGTGGCACCTTTGGCAGACGATGAGGAGGTCATGCCCACTGTTATCTCTGAAATGCTGACCGAGCCCCCCGCCGTTTCCGTTCCTGTTGAGGAAAAGCGGCGCAGAAGAAACCGGGGCGGACGTCGGGGCGGAAAACGGCCCGAAGGTGCGGGAGGCGATGCGCCCGCGGCAGCAAAGGTGGCGGTGAAGCCTATGCCCAAAAAAGCGCCCGAAGATGGGCAGGCGCCTGCGACCCGCAAGCCGCGCCGTCACAGCAGAGGACGCCGCGGCGGCAAAAGCGGCGCTCCAAAAGCAGAATCCTGATGATACAAGAGGCAGTTTATGGGTAAATTTGACGGCGTAATGATTGCCACCGATTATGACAACACACTGGTTTATACAGAAAGCGCCCTTTTGGCCGGCGGTGTGATTCCGCCGGTGTCGCCGGGCAACCGGCAGGCTATCACCTATTTTATGGAGCAGGGTGGTACCTTTTCCGTTGCCACCGGGCGGGCTTTACCGGCATTCGCGCCTCTGGCGGCCGGCATTCCTATGAACGCCCCCTCCGTTCTTTTTAACGGCGCGGCCATCTATGACTTTTTCCAAAAAGCTTATGTGTGCACTGCTTTTCTTCCCGACAGCGTCCGGGACTGTGTCCGCCAGGTCCTGGGGGATTTTCCCGATATTGCCATGGAAATTTATCATGACGACAACTCTGTTCACGCTATTAATCCCAACGAGTTGACTGAGCGCCATGTTCATCTGACCCACGCTCCCACCGTAACGCTCCAAAGCATTGACGAGGTGCCGTCTCCTATTTCTAAAATTGTGTTTGAAGAGCCGGCACCCATACTGCAAGAACTGCTGGCGTATTTTAAACGGCAGCCCTGGCACGATGAATATGAGTTTTCCACCTCCGGCAGCTATCTGCTGGAGCTGACCGCCCATGGCGCCGACAAGGGTGGTATGGTGCGCCGGCTTGTGGAAATTCTGGGGCAGGACCCCTGCCATCTTTACTGCGTAGGCGATCACGCCAATGATATTTCCATGCTGACCTATGCACACGAAGCTTTTGCGCCGGCCAATGCGCTGGCAGCCGTGCAGCAGCTGCCGGGAATTCATGTGTTGCCGGATTGCCGGGAGGATGCCATTGCCGCCATGATCGACCAACTGGATCGGATGTACTGATTCATCACCGAAACAGGATACCGTTGCAATGCGGCATCCTGTTTTTTTTATTGTTTTGCAAAATTTTTCTTGACATTTTCCGCTTATTGTATTATTGTACTAATTGCTTAATACAGTAACACACGAGGAGGTGTTTCCATGATCGGAGATTTTCGCAGTGACCAGCCGATTTACACACAGTTGGTGGAGCAGGTGACGCTGGCCATTCTATCCGGAGAATTTCCACCGGGGGGGAAGCTGCCATCCGTGCGGGAGCTGGCCGCTCAGGCCGGTGTCAACCCCAACACCATGCAGCGGGCATTTTCGGAGCTGGAGCGGGGCGGTCTTATTTTTTCCCAGCGCACCAGCGGACGTTTTGTGACGGAGGATACAGTTGTGATTGAAGCAGCCAAGGAAAGACTGGCCCGACAGCGGCTGATGGAATTTTTGCAGTCCATGCGCCTTTTGGGCTATGATAACAAGCAGGTCTTGCAGCTTCTGCAAAGCCGGGAGGAGGATTTGAATGGCCATACTGACATGTAACGAACTGACAAAATATTATGAAGGCGTGCAGGCGCTGAATCATGTAAATCTTACGCTGGAGGAAGGGCGGATTATTGGTCTTTTGGGCCCCAACGGCCGCGGAAAAACAACGCGTCTTAAGCTGGCCAACGGTCTTTTGCAGCCGTCCTCCGGCTCCATTTTGATAAATGGTCTCAAGCCCGGCGCGGAGAGCAAGAAGATTATCTCCTATCTGCCGGAGCGCACCTATCTCTCCGACTGGATGAACGTGGTGCAGCTGCTGGACTTCTTTTGCGATTTTTATCCGGATTTTGACCGTCAGGCGGCGGAAACCATGCTGACTCATCTGGATATCAGCCCCAAGATGCACATCAAGCAGATGTCGAAGGGCACCCGAGAAAAGGTGCAGCTGGTGCTGGTGATGAGCCGGAAGGCCCGTCTGTACCTGCTGGATGAACCCATTGGAGGGGTTGATCCAGCCACCCGTGACTACATTATCCACACCATACTGACAAACTACAACGAGACGGCCACGGTGGTGATTTCCACCCATTTGATTGCGGATGTGGAAAAAATTCTCGATGAGGTCATATTTATCAACAAGGGGCAGGTCGCTCTGCAATCTTCCGTAGATCAAATCCGGGAAGAGCGCGGTAAATCGGTGGATGAACTGTTCCGGGAGGTGTTCCGTTATGCTGAGTAAATTGATGAAGCATGAGTTTCGCGCCACGGCGCGCATTATGCTGCCGCTGTACCTGATTTTGCTGGTATCCGCCGTTTTTACCAATCTTTTTGGCCGTTTGACGGAAAGCTACGACGTTCGCATTCTCTCCATCCTCAGTGGGCTTTTTCTCTCCGCCTTTGTCGTCTCCATTATTGGCGTGACGCTGATGACATTTGTTTTGATGATATGGCGGTTTTACAAAAACTACATGACCGACGAAGGATATCTGATGTTTACGCTGCCCACCTCCACCAGTCAGTTGATTTTTTCCAAGGTGCTGGTTGCTGCTGTCTGGTTTTTATCCACTGTAGTGGCCGATATTCTTGCCTCCTTGCTGATGGCCTTTCGCCTGGCAGATGTAAAAGAACTGCTGCAAAGTTTTTCCCAGGTATTTTCCTATAAGTACGGTGAAATTGCTGCCAATTTGGTGGGATACTGCGCTGAGGCACTCGTGATCTTTTTGCTGGGCTGCATAGCCTCCAGCCTGATGATTTACGCTGCCATTTCACTGGGACACAGCTTTGCCAGCAAAAAGATCCTGCTGTCTGTTTTCTTATTCTTTGCCTTTAACATTGCCTTGCAGATACAGGGCTCCGTGCTGATGGTAGTTTTTATAGGAAATATGGATGCTTTTTCCTATAACTATGAATTGACAGCCGGCACAGTCCACCTGGTTCTCTGCATCATTATCGGCATCGAGCTGCTGTTTGCCGCCATATTTTACTTTGTAACCTATGCCACGCTGCGTCGGCGCTTAAATCTGCAATAAAGGAGGTGTCACCGTGCCGGAATTGAAGTACTTATATATCATTCTCACCACCACTCACAGCAAGATGGGTGGACTTATTCGGGCGGTGACCCACTATCCTTATAACCATGTGTCCGTTGCGCTGGAGGAAAAACCCGCCGTACTGTACTCCTTCGCCCGGCATTACGAAAATGCCCCCTTTTATGGCGGTTTCGTCCGCGAATCCGCGCTGCGCTACAGCGGTCGGTACCGGGGCGCGGAGGCGCTGGTGTTTGCCGTCCCCATTGCGCCGGAGCGGCACGCCGCTCTCCGTGAACGTCTGGAGGAGATGACCGGTCAGCGGGAGTTGTACCTCTATAACATGCTCTCGGCTCTCTGTGCGCCGCTCCACAGGCGGGTCGCGCTGCCGGAAGCTTACACCTGCGTTGAATTTGCCGTGGATGTGCTGAAAAACAGCGGCACATCCGTCCCGATAGAGGGGAATTGCTTTTACTCCGTGGAAGATTTGGCCCGTCTGCTGGATCCCTACCGGCTCTGTCAGCTGCCGGTGACCGCCTACATGTCATCTCCTGACTGGGCGGGGGATACCTTTTCCCAGCAAACACCGACCTGGACGCGAGTCTATCTCACAGCGGATACCTGGCGAAAACTGTTATCGCGTCTTGCCCATCGCCTTCTTTCTCAAACTCATACATAAAAAAAGCCATTCAGAGAACCTATCTCTGAATGGCTTTTTCCTGCTTTTTATCCCACGACTTTTCGTCCGTCGGAGTAAACCGCCACAATATTGTGCCGCTGCGTCATATAGATGGCCCGCTCAAAGCGCTCAGCCACCGTCAGCGGGCGGGTGGACTCCGTAAAATCGCTGTCGTCGATCACCACGGCGTGCAGCTTATCGCCCACAGCAAAGCCGTCACCCGCGCCAAAATATTTGTGTCCCGAAGTGGTTCCCAGATAGTAGGCCTCCGCCACGGTGATAAAATCCATCTGCCAGTCGTCCATCATCCGCCGGGTCTTAGAGGCGCGGATACTGGCAGTAATCACCTGATACATGGGCAAAAGAGCACCCCCTGCAATGTCGGAGCCCAGCGTCACCCAGATGCCCTCCCGCAGCATCTGCCGCACAGGGCAGACACCGGAGCAGATATTCACATTGGAGTCGGCGCAGTGAACCACCACGACCCCTGCTTCCCGCATGGCCTTTCGCTCCCGGGCGTCGCTGTGGACGCAGTGAGCCATCAGGGTGTGGTCTTTCCACAGGCCGTATTTGGCATAGGTCTCATAATACCGCTGACAATCCGGGTGGAGCTCTTTCACCAGCGCTATCTCTCCGGTGTTTTCGGAGAGATGAGACTGTACATAGAGCTGTTTTTCCGCCGCCATCTTTCCCAGCGCCGCCATCAGCTCGTCGGTGCAGGAGGGGGTAAACCGGGGGGTTAAAATGGGCTTGATATGCTCAAAATGGCAGCCCTCCAACCAGCGCAGCGTCTCACGGATAGACTCCACCGTGGTCTCCTGCAAAACGGTATCGCCGCCCCGATCCATATTCACCTTGCCCACATAGCCGGTAACGCCGGCTTTTTCCAGCTCCTCCATTAAAATCCAGGTGGCCTCCGTATGGAGGGAGGAAAACATGGCCACCCGTGTGGTGCCGTTGGTAATGAGATCCTTTGCCAGCTTTCGATAGACCCGACGGGCATAGTCGGTATCTTTGAAGCGGGCCTCGGTTTTAAAGGTGTAGGTACTCAGCCACTCCATCAGCGGCAGGTCCATTCCCATGCCCAGCATGGGATACTGTGGCGCGTGAAGGTGCATATCCGCAAAGGACTGCATGATCAGTTTGTCCCCGTAGTCGGTGACAGGCTCGTTTTTGTAGAATGCCGGCAGATCCTGATAGAGGCCCTCGATGGTACCGTCACGAAGTGCCAGGTATCCTTTTTCCACAGTGGAGAGTGTCCCCAGCGCGGGTGCATAGACAATGTTTCCTTTCAGAATCTCTAACACATGTATCACCCTTTCGGAAAAAATGACAAAATAAAAGAGCGTTCGACCCCGGACAGCCTGTGCCCCGGAACGAACCCTCATAGTGGAACCCCTGGCGGTTCCGTAGAAACTTCCGCGCATGGTGCGGAACTATATGAGATCTTTTCTTTTGTAATAATAGTATAGCATACCCGTTTTTGCTTTGCAATCCCTTCCTGACAGTAAAAGGTATCTTAAACTCTTTCATCATATTCTGGGACAACCCCGCATAGGCTTATGACAAGAGGTGAGTTTTTTGAAAAAGAAAGGAAGTCCCGTTTTGCGCCGCCTTTTTGCCCTGATTTTGTCACTTCTGACTCTTTGGGCTGTGGTCATTACCGTAGGCAGCGATTCCGTGGCGTCGGCCATGGCCGCGCTGCGTACCCGCAGCAGTCTGCCCACAGTGCTGCTGCGCTGGGAACTGGGGGATTATACCTCCCGGGATGCCCTCTCGGCCGTCACGGCTCTCGCCATCGGCCAGTCGCCCCTTCTGATGGCCAGCCGCACGGCAGTTTTGCAGCTGTGGTCGACACCGGAGAGCAGTGACGGCAACACGGAACAGCCCCAGGAGGAAACTCCTTCCAAGGAAACGCCGGCAGCCCCAACACCGGAAACCACAGTAGCCGACAACGGCATCACCGCCCAGACCATTGCCCCCGTATCGCCTGCCGGATATGATGTCATTAACGGCGTGTATGTTAAAAACACCTCTATTTATACGCTGGACGCCGCCGCCCTTGCCGGCAGTCCCTATCAGGTAACGCTGCCGGAAGAAGCACCCCAGGTGCTGATCGTCCACACCCACGGCAGCGAAGCGTATACCATGCCTCCCGGACAGGAATATACGCCTTCCGGCACCTGCCGCACAGCGGATACCAATTACAGTGTGGTGCGGGTGGGAGACGAGATCGCCACGGTGCTCTCTTCTTATGGTCTTTCGGTGGTGCATGACCGGTCTTTGTATGATGATCCGGAGTATGACGGCGCCTATACACGGTCCCTTGACTCCATTGCAAGCTATGTGGAAAAGTACCCCTCCATTACTTATATCTTAGACGTCCACCGGGATGCCATCGAGGACGCGGACGGTCATCAGTACAAGCTGGTTTCCACTGAAGACCCCTCTGCCGCTCAGGTCAGTCTGGTCATCGGCACCAGCGGCAGTGGTCAGAGCCACGACCTGTGGCAGGAAAACCTAAAATTTGCCCTGTCTGTGCAGCAGACCATCACCGCAGAGCACCCCACGCTGATGCGGCCTGTCTATGTGCGCAACAGCCGCTACAATCAGCACTTTACCACCGGATCTCTTTTGGTGGAGGTGGGAGCCGCCGGCAATTCGCTGGACGAAGCCCTCAACGGTGCCCGGCTTTTTGCCGCCGGTCTTGCCGAAACCATTACCAAAAAATAAAGAGATTCTCCCGGAAAGCTGACGCCGCCCGGGAGAATTTTTTTATTCATCACAAATTCCAAAAAAGCGTTTTCCGTTTTCCCAGGTGGCCTTTTCCACTTCTGCTGGGGAAACACCTTTGATCGCAGCAATTTTTTCCGCCACCAGATGCACATAGGTAGAATCATTTCGGCGACCCCGGCAGGGTTCTGGCGTCAGATAGGGGGCGTCCGTTTCAATCATTAGCTTGTCAAGGGGAATTTCACGAATTACCCCCGGTGCTTTCCTGGCGTTGCGGAAGGTGGCCGCCCCGTTAAAGGACACCAACCAGCCTCGGGACAGCAGCGTCCGGGCGTCCTCCACAGAGCCGGAATAGCAGTGAAACACGCCTCGC
This sequence comes from Clostridiales bacterium, assembly GCA_012719745.1. Classification (GTDB taxonomy): domain Bacteria; phylum Bacillota; class Clostridia; order Oscillospirales; family Oscillospiraceae; genus Vescimonas. The sequence continues at coordinate 39,555 of JAAXZS010000163.1, forward strand.
AAACCCGGAAAATCCTTCACAGCCTGCAAAGAGTCGGCGTGCGCCTCCCGGTCGTGAAAAATAACGGGAAGTCCCAGCTCACCGGCCAGCTCCATCTGCCGGTAGAGCACGTCCTTTTGAAAGGCGGGCAGTGGGTTTTCCTTCCAGTAATAATCCAGTCCCACTTCGCCGATAGCCACCACCTTCGCCTCCGCCGCCAGATGTCGCAGCGTTTGCACCTGCTCCGGGACAAAGTTCTCACAGTTTTCCGGATGAATGCCCACGGCGGCATAGACATGTGCATACTGCCGGGCAAAGGAGACCGCCATGCGGGAGGACGCCAGCGTGCAGCCGGGGTTGACCACCAGACCCACACCGACAGCGGGGAGGGAGGCCAGCACCTTGTCCCGGTCTTCATTAAACCGCTCATCGTCATAGTGGGCGTGGGTATCGAAAAACATTTCAGTCTTCCTCCCGCAGTTTCCCAAAACGGGTATTTGCCACGCAGTCGTCTTTGATTGCCAGCAGACGCTGCATATGGGGCTGGCTCATGTGGATTTTCTGCTTTTCCGGAGACGTCCACTTTTCCACCAGCAACAGCAAATTTTTGTCCTCAGCCGAGCAGTAATAGTCATAACAGAGGCAGCCATCCTCCTCCCGGATAGCTGTCTGAATGCCCTCGTCCCGTACCCGGTTCAAAAAGGTCTCCCGGCAGCCGGGTTTCATGGTATAAAAAACGGTTAAAATCAAGTTCTTTTCCATCAACAACACTCCTTGCCTTGTTTTTTCTTTACTATACCCGTATTTATTTCAAAAGTCCATATAAAAAAGGGCTGCCGCAGCAGCCCTTTTTTAATAGAGAATCAGTTATTCCTTGGAAGCGCCGTCTTCAATAAAAGCAGAGGGAGCAGCTTCCACGCCCTGCTTCCAGCCGATCCAGTTGACAATGAAGAAAGACACGGCGCCGCAGGCGCAGCCGAATACCACCGGCAAAATGCCCAGATAGAAGCCGCCGCCGGAGAGCATCTGCCACACCACCACACCGATGGTGCCCACAATCACGGAAACAACACCGGAGGCGCGGGTGGCTTTGGGAATAATCAGGCCAAATCCATAAGCCGCAAAGGGTCCGGCGCAGCGGATGGCGAAGGCGAAAGTGTTCATGGTGACAAGGTCGATCTTGAAGAGGGAAATCAGCATGGCCACCACAGCCGCCACCACGTTGCAGGTACGGGTCAAAAAGATCTTCCGTTTTTCGGAAATCTCCGTCTTTCCGCCCAGCTTGGGAAAAATGTCGTTCATAAACATAGTGGACATACACAGCAGGTTGGAGTCCGCGCTGGACATGGTGGCGGAAATAATGGCTGCCGAAACGATACCGGTAATGGCAGCGGGTGCGAAATGACCGGTAACGGTCATCATGGATGTGGCGCCGGCCACGCCGGGAAGCTGATCCTTCACAGACAGAGCGGCCAGACCCAGCAGCGTGGGGAAGATAGCCATGGCGGCCATCAGCACGGCGGAGAGCAAAGAAGCACCCCGGGCGGTCTTTTCATCCTTGGCACTCTCAAAGCGGCTGACCATTTCGGGGCCGGAGAGGAAGGTGCAGAAATAGTTGAATATGTAGCCAATAATCGTGACCCAGCCGATCTTGGTAAAGCTCAGCTGCACAGGAGGCAGTGCATCGGAGATAGCCTGCCAGCCGCCGCAGCCATTGATAACGAAAGGCGTGGCAATGGCAAGACCCACCAGAATGATGAGAAACTGCACCAGATCGGAGATCTGGTCAGCCAGCATACCGCCCATGGTAGTGTAAATAATAACCACCGCGCCGGCCACCAGCAGGCTCACGTTTAGGGGGATACCGGTCAGGGAGGATACCACGGAACCGGAGGCAGCGATCTGGGAGGAGGTCAGGCAGAACAGGGCCAGAATGTTCAATACGGCAGAAAAGGTGCCGATGCCCTTGCCGTAGCGGCGCTCCATGACCTCGGGAATGGTAATGGCCATGGTCTTGCGGATTTTGGGTGCAAAATAAGCCAGAGGGATCATGGCAACAGAGGCTGCCAACACATACCAGCAGGCGCTCATGCCCCAGTCGCCGAAGGCCTTGGCGGCAAGACCTGTGGTGGAACCGCCGCCGATATTGTTGGCGGACAGGGAAAAGGCCACCATAAAAAGACCCATGCGGCGTCCGGCCACCATGTAGTCCTTGCTGTCCTTAATGGACAGCTTGCTGACCACAAAGCCAATGGCCAGCATACCCACCAGGTATGCCACCACAATAATCAGGGGTACGATCTGAATATTCATTTATTTCTCTCCTTTTTGTTTTATCTCTCCTGAAATAGCTCCTTCTTTCTTTTACACGGCACACCGCCGTGTTCTCCGCTCATCTTCCATAGCGAAGCGTGCTTTATAATTATTTGTCATTATAATAATAAATCCATAAGCCACCGCCCGTCAAGAGAATGTTTTCCACAAAAAGGAAATCGGCAGACCGCGTTATTTGAGCGGTCTGCCGATAATTTTACTTATATCTGCTATAAGTGACTTGTGCTGTTTTTATTTAGCAGAGCTTGGCACCGGCGGGAACAGCGTCGTCAAGCAGCAGCAAATGCAGCTTTTCCTCGCCCTTTTCCTTGTGCACGGCAGAGATCAGCATACCGCAGGAGGGAATACCCATCATCTTCCGAGGCGGCAGGTTCAAAATGGCAACCGCCGTCTTGCCCACCAGCTCCTCCGGCTCATAGTACTTGTGAATGCCGGAGAGAATCACCCGGTCGGTACCGGAGCCGTCATCCAGCACAAACTTGAGCAGCTTGTCGCTCTTTTTCACAGCCTCGCAGCTCTTGATTTTTACTGCCCGGAAATCGGACTTCAGGAAGGTGTCGAAATCCACATTTTCTTCCACATACGGCTCCACCTCCAACGCAGGCAGAGCAGCCTTTTTCTGTGCTTCCTGAATGGCATTAAGTTCTTCCAGCGCTTTTTCGGCATCCACACGGGGGAAGATGGCCTCACCCTTGTGAACGGACACGTCTGCACAAAGGGATCCCCACTTGTCGGCGCCATCCCAGGTGCGACAGCCCTCGCAGGCGCCAATCTGGTCAAAAATCTTCTCACAGCTCTGGGGGATAAAGGGCAGAAGCAACACGGTGCAGATGCGGATGGTCTCCAGCAGGTTATACATCACCGTGGCCAGACGCACCTTTTTGCTCTCATCCTTGGCAAGAGCCCATGGGGTGTTCTCGTCAATATACTTGTTGGCCCGGTCAATGACCTTAAAAATCTCCTCCAGACCATTTTGAAACTGGAAAGCCTCCATCTGCTTTTCATAGCGCTCCCGCAAAGTGGAGGCCAGCTTCTTCAGCTCGCAGTCACCATCCGTATCTTCCCGCTCTGTGGGTAGCTTTCCGTCAAAGTACTTTTCCACCATGGCGGTGGTACGGGACACCAGATTGCCCAGGTCGTTGGCAAGGTCAATGTTGATGGTGTTGATGAGCAGCTCATTGGAAAAATTACCGTCGGTGCCGAAGGGGAAAGTACGCAGCAGGAAAAACCGCAGGGCGTCTACGCCGAACTTTTCCGCCAGGATATAGGGATCCACCACATTACCCTTGGATTTGGACATCTTGCCGCCATCCATCACCAGCCAACCGTGGCCGTAGACGTGCTTGGGCAGGGGCATTTCCATGCTCATCAGCATGGCAGGCCAGATAATGGAATGGAACCGGACAATTTCCTTGCCCACAAAGTGGACGTCTGCCGGCCAGTATTTGTCATAATCGTGATATTTTTCATTAAGAAAACCCAGAGCGGTGGTGTAGTTAAAGAGGGCATCCACCCACACATACACCACATGACCCGGATCAAAGTCCACGGGAATGCCCCAGTTAAAGCTGGTGCGGGACACACACAGATCGTCAAGGCCGGGCTTGATGAAGTTGTTCACCATCTCGTTGACGCGGGTGCGGGGCTGCAGAAAATCGGTATCCTCCAGCAGGTGCTGCACACGGTCAGCATACTTGGACAGGCGGAAGAAATAGGCCTCCTCCTCGGCGTCCTTCACCTCCCGGCCGCAGTCGGGGCACTTGCCGTCCACCAGCTGGCTTTCCGTCCAGAAGGATTCGCAGGGGGTGCAGTATTTACCTTTGTAGGTACCCTTGTAAATGTCGCCCTTTTCATACATCTTGCGGAAGATCTTCTGCACGGCCTCCACATGGTAATCGTCGGTGGTGCGAATAAAGCGGTCATTGGAGATGTTCATCAGCTTCCACAGATCCCGCACACCCTTTTCGCCGTCCACGATTTTGTCCACAAACTCCTTGGGTGTCACACCGGCCTCCTTGGCCTTTGTCTCAATCTTCTGACCGTGCTCGTCCGTTCCGGTAAGGAACATCACGTCGCAACCGGTGAGACGCTTGTAGCGGGCCATGGCGTCGGCCGCCACGGTGCAGTAGGTGTGGCCAATGTGCAGCTTGTCGGAGGGGTAATAAATCGGCGTTGTGATATAAAATTTCTTCTGTTCCATCATATTCTCCTTTTCCGCCACCCCGAATGGAAGAGCGGCCTTTGAAATTGTAATATCCCCGGGGCAAAATAAAAATCGCCCCGACTTTTTGTCAAGGGCGATTTAAAAAAATCGCGGTACCACCTTGCTTCGCCGCCTTCTTGCGAAAGGTGGCCTTACGGAGTACATCCATACTCCCGCGCTGTGACGGGCGCTCCCGTCGCGGCCTAAAGAACTCTCTCAGCCGCGCGGCTCCGGGGCCATGTTCACCGATTTTCTCCGCGTCCGCTCTCACCCTGCCGGACTCTCTTACAGCGGTTTCCGTCGGTTACTCTCCCCATCCTTGCCTTTTCTATTTGCCTGTTACTGGTTATCATAATCCGTTTTTTAATTATTGTCAATAAAAGTGTTTGGTTTTCTCAATATTTCTGCTATAATGGAGCGAAACAACACCCTTTTACAGGAGGATTATCCCATGAAACTGGTTTCCTGGAACGTTAATGGCCTGCGTGCCTGTCTGGGCAAGGGCTTTTTGGATTTTGTCGCGCAGGAGGACCCCGATGTGATCTGCCTGCAGGAGACGAAGATGCAGCCGGAGCAGGCGGATTTTGAGTTGCCGGGCTACAGCCGCTTCTGGAACAGTGCTGATAAAAAAGGATACTCCGGCACGGCCGTTTTTACCAGACAGAAGCCTCTGTCCGTGGTCTGTGACTTTGGCTCGGAGGAGCATCGTCACGAGGGCCGTGTCATTACAGCGGAATATCCGGCTTTTTACCTGGTGTGCTGCTATACCCCCAACAGCCAGGATGGGCTCAAACGCCTGCCCTATCGGATGCAGTGGGAGGATGATCTGCGGGACTATCTGTGCCAGCTGGACGCGGTAAAGCCGGTGGTGTACTGCGGCGACCTCAATGTGGCCCACGAAGAAATCGACATTAAAAACCCAAAATCAAACCGGCAGAATCCCGGTTTTTCGGACGCCGAGCGAGCGAAGATGACCGATTTGCTATCCTCCGGTTTTGTGGACACTTTCCGCCGTCTCAATCCCGACACGACGGGGGCTTATTCCTGGTGGAGCTACCGATTTCACGCCCGGGAGAACAACGCCGGCTGGCGAATTGACTACTTTATTGTATCCGAGCGGCTCTTTAAATATGTAAGCGACTCCAAGATTCTTGCCGATGTGACAGGCAGCGACCACTGCCCGGTGGAACTTCTTTTACAGGCATAAAAAATAGGACTGCCAAAGGCAGTCCTATTTTTATTTGATTTCTCAGTAGGTCTGCAGCTTCTCCTCGCCGTTGAGAACGCGAAGTGCGCCCTGAGCAAGGGACAGCATCTCATCCTCGCCGGGATAGGTCGTAACAGGAGCGATCCAGCCGATATACTCGGTCAGCGCATCCACCGTCTCCTTACCGTAGGCAATGCCGCCCGTAAGAATAATCTGATCAATCTTGCCCTTCAGGCACGCGGACAACGCGGCAATCTCCTTGGCAATCTGGTAATGGAAAGCATCCACCACTTCGGTGACCTTTTTGTCGCCCTTGTTCATGGCGTCAATAAGGTCACGCATATCGGTGGAACCGGTGTAGGCCACCAAACCACCGCGGCCGGTGATCATCTTACGAATCTCGCCTTCCGTGTATTTGCCGCCAAAACACAGATCCACCAGCTGGTTGCAGGGAAGGGACCCGGTGCGCTCAGGGGTGAAGGGGCCTTCGCCGTCCAGCGCGTTGTAGGTATCAATCACTTCACCGTGGCAGTGGGCACCCACGGAAATACCGCCGCCCATATGGCAGACGATCAGGTTCAGCTCATCATACTTCTTGCCCACTTCCTTGGCGTAGCGGCGTGCCACAGCCTTCTGGTTCAGGGCGTGGAACTTGCTCTGGCGCTCAATGATAGGCAGGCCGGAGTACTTGGCAATGGACATCATTTCATCCACCGTGGGGGGATCCACAACGAAAGAGGGAATTCCCAGCTCGTCACCGATCTCCTTGCCAATCAGTGCGCCCAGGTTGGCAGCGTGCTGACCCTGTACACCTTTGCGGGAATCAGCCAGCAGCTCGGGTGTGGTGGCATAGGTGCCCCCATGAATGGGCTTGAGCAGACCGCCCCGGCAGGAAACGGCATTCAGGGTGGACATGTCGAAATGTTCCTTTTTCAGCGAATCCAGAATGATTTGCTTGCGGAAATCCTTCTGATCGGGAATGGTAGCAAACTTGGCGATCTCCTCTGCGGGATGACGGAGCGTCTCGGACAGAATTTCCTTTTCATTCTCATAAACGCTGATCTTGGTGGACGTGGAACCGGGATTAATAATCAGAATCTTGTAAGACATCTTGTTTTTCCTCCTTGCTTGTTTGTTGCTATCTTTATTTTATTGTAAACATACAGCCGCTAATTATTATACAAAACCGGAGAGCCTCTGTAAATA
>JAAXZS010000042.1 GCA_012719745.1 Clostridiales bacterium
CGCTTGAAATTAAAACAACTTTCAGGCGTCACTTTTTTGACAAACTTAGCCGCCGATCTCGTTCATCCGGCGGCCGGCCTCCGACGGCTCGGTCCAGGAAAGAGCACCGTGCTCCCGGGGCTTATGGGTGATAGCCGTTTGCAGCGCCGCTATGAGGTCGTCTCCATGGAGACCCCGGACGGATATCTCCTCCTGTGAGTGGAGACAGGGCTTTAAATGGCCGTCCGCTGTCAGGCGCAGCTTGTTGCAGCGGGAGCAGAAATGATGGCTCAGGGGTGAGATCAATCCCACCCGACCCACGCCGTCCGGAAAACGGTACAGCTGCGCCACACCGCTCTCCTTGTCGGGAAGCAGGGCAGGCAGACGATCCAGCACCGTGCGACAGGGCAAATATGCTTCCCGTCCGAAGCCGGAAGCGCCCAGCATGGGCATCAGTTCAATAAAACGCACCTCCAGCGGATAGCGACGGCTCAGCTCCGCCAGAGCCGGGATTTCCTCATCATTGACCCCCCCCAGCAGTACCACATTGAGTTTCAGCGGGGTCAATCCCGCGGCAAAGGCGGCACGGATGCCGTCAAATACATCGGAGAGCGTGCCCAGACGGGTCATGCGGGCAAACTTTTCCGGTTGCAGCGTATCAAGGCTGATATTCACCCGATCCAGACCCGCCGCCTTCAGTTCCTCCGCAAAGGCAGACAGCAAAGAACCGTTGGTGGTCATGGCCACCTCCTCAATGCCCTTTGTATGGGAAATGGCCGCGACGAGGGAGGGCAGACCCAGCCGCACCAGCGGCTCCCCCCCGGTGATGCGCACCTTGCGGATGCCCAGAGACGCCGCGGCAGCCACCACCTCCGCCATCTCCTCCAGCGTCAAAAGATCGCTGTGAGCCAGCTTGGTGATCCCCTCCGCCGGCATACAGTATTGGCAGCGGTAATTGCACCGGTCCGTGACGGAAAGGCGCAGATAATCAATGGGGCGCGCATAGGTATCTTCCATGGTCTTTCTCACCCGTTTCACAATTGAATTGCACTGATTATATCAGGTTTTTTACACACTGCCTATGGTAATTCGCCATTTTTCGCAAAAAAAGGCAGTCAGGTCTTGCCGTTTTCTGCCGGGTCTGCTATACTGCTTTTGGGGAATAAGGTTCTCCCTCGGCTTTGCCGAAACCGCTTTTATAAGCTGATGACTTCTGCCTGCGGCAGGGGGGGTCGGCTTTTTTTGCGTCCTGCACATGCTTCCTATCTTGAAAAAAGGAGTTTATTCCTATGATTCTTGACTGTGTTTTAGTGGGCGCCGGCGGCGCTCTCGGTGCCGTTTCCCGGTATCTGCTGGGGCTGCTGCCCCTCAAAAGCGAGAGTGGATTTCCACTGATGACCCTTTTCATCAACCTTCTGGGTTCCTTTTGCATCGGCTTTATCGTCACCATGGCCGGAGAGCAGACTCACCTGCGTCCCAGGACTCTTCTCTTTTTGAAGGTGGGCTTCTGCGGCGGCTTTACCACTTTTTCCACCTTTTCACTGGAGACGCTGGGGCTTTTGCAGACCGGAAAAACCGCCGTGGCCGCCGCCTACATTGCCGCCAGTCTCCTTTTGTGCACCGCCGCCGTGTTTGCCGGACAGTGGGTCGCCCAGAGCCTGGCCAAATAAAGAGGCTAAAATCGGCAAAAGAAATGCTTGACAATGCCGCGTGAGGCGTGATAGTTTATAAACACCGGTGGGAGATGCTGGAAAGAATTTCGCCGGTCACGAAAAGTAAATAGGTGTCGGATGATTGGCCCGGGAGAGTCCGCGTACTGCGCGGCGCCGAAGGGGAAAGCAAAAGCTCTCAGGCAAAAGGGTCGGGCCATGACGATGCTCCGAAAAGTGCGGTGACAATACCGCACGCCGAAGGTGCAACCCGCCGCTGTGCGGGGAATCTCTCAGGTATTCAAACGGAGGCACAAAGTTCTCGAAAGAGGGCTTTGTGCCTTTTTGCATTTCCGTATTTCTGTTTTTGAAGGAGGAAAATGACCATGAGCGATCTCAAGCGCACACAGCTTTACACCGTCCACACTTCGGCGGGGGCCTCCATGGTGGACTTCGGCGGGTGGGAGATGCCCGTCCAGTACCCCGACGGCATTGTAGCCGAACACCTGTACACCCGCCACGCCTGCAGTCTTTTTGACGTGTCCCACATGGGACGACTGCTCATCGAGGGGCCTGACCGGGTGGCCTTTTTGCAGCATGTCCTCACCAGCAATGTGCTGGCGCTGGACGTGAACAAGGCGCAATACTGCATTTTGCCTGACAAAAACGGCAGCGCCGTGGACGACGCCTATCTTTACCGCTTTGAGGAAAACCGGTTTTTACTGGTGGTAAATGCCGCCAACACGGAAAAAGATCTATCCCACCTGCAATCCGTCCTCCCCGCCTATGACTGCACCATCACCGACATTACAGACCAATGGGCAGCCATCGCCGTTCAAGGGCCGAAGAGCAAAGAGATTCTCTCCGTCCTCTCCGGCGGGCAGATGCTGACGGAGCCTATGAAAAATGCCCTCAACACCTTGCAGATGGAGGGGCGCACCGTGCTTATCGCCAAGACGGGCTACACCGGCGAGCCGCTGGGATACGAGGTTTATATCCGAAGCGCGGATGCCGTGTGGCTGTGGAACCGGCTTATAGAGCTGGGGGCAAAGCCCGCGGGCTTAGGCGCCCGGGACACCTTGCGTACCGAGGCGGGAATGCCCCTTTACGGCCACGAGATGGGCCTTGACCCCGATGGAAAACCCATGCCCATCTTCGCTGTCCCCCTTGCCAAATTTGCCGTCAGTTTCTCCCAGCAGAAGGGCGATTACATAGGAAAAAGCGCTTTGGAGCGGCAGTCTGCCGCCTTTAAGCGCATCATGAACCGAGACTTTTCCGACATGGCCGACCTGCCCCGGCGCATCATGCCCATTACTCTTTTGGAGCGAGGCGTCATGCGGGGCGGAATGCCCGTTTACCGGGGGGGAACCCAGGTGGGCTATGTCACCAGCGGCACCATGGTTCCCTACTACCGCGCCGAGGGCGAGGGTTTGCAGACCGTCATCACCGGGGAAACCGCCAAGCGGGCCATTGGCCTTTGCTATGTGGACAGCGATCTGCTGGAAAACGACATTGTGGAGGTGGATGTGCGGGGCAAGCGGCTCAAAGCCGTAATTCCCGCCTGTCACATGCGCTCCGACGCGCCCCCCTTTGCCCGCCCCATTCTCTACCGTCCTGAGGAAGAGGAAACGGCCGCAGACGGTGGCGGGCGGTTTGAAAAAGCGGTGGAATTGCTGAAACGGGCGGAGGAAAACCACCTGTGGCGGCAAAAACAGTGCATCAACCTGATCCCCTCGGAAAATACCCCCAGCCACGCCGTGCAGCTGCTCTGCGCCTCCGACCCCGCCTGCCGCTATGCCGAACACAAAAAAATCAAGTCCTTCTACGACAAGGATATTTTCTATTATCAGGGCACCAAGTTCATCGACCGGGCGGAACAGCTGCTCACCGAAGAAATGCGGGCGTACCTGGGCTGCAGCGAAGTGGAGACACGGGTTATCAGTGGTCAGATGTCCAACATGGCAGTCTTTTCCGCCCTGATGGACTGGAAAAACCGCCTTGACCGCAAGCACACACCCCAGCGCCTGGGCTATGTCCTCAATAACCACATTATCAAGGGCGGTCACCTCTCCGCCCAGCCCATGGGCGCCCTCCACGACTACATCGCCGTGGACCCCGTCACCGAGCGCTCTGCCGTGGTGAACTTTCCGGTATGCCGGGACAACATTTACAAAATTGACGTGGAGGAGACCAAAAAGCTTCTTGACCAGTACCGGCCGGAGCTGATTATCTTCGGCAAGAGCATGGTGCTGCACAAGGAGCCGGTGGCCGCCATCCGGCAGTTTGTGGATCAGGAGCACATCCCTACCACCATTATGTATGATATGGCTCACGTGCTGGGTCTGGTGGGCAATCACTTCCAGCAGCCCTTTGCCGAGGGAGCGGAGATCGTCACCGGCTCCACCCACAAGACCTTCTTCGGCCCCCAGCGGGGCATTGTGGGCGTCAATTACCGGAAGGAGGAACTGAAATACGGCCTGTGGGAGACCATTGAAAGCCGCACCTTCCCGGGCCGCGTCTCCCACCACCATCTGGGTACCCAGCTGGGATTGCTGATGGCCGCCTATGAGATGAACACCTTCAAGGATGCCTATCAGGCCGCCATCATCGAAAACGCCAAATACTTCGCCCGGTGTCTGAAATCCCAGGGGCTGAACGTGGCGGGAGACCCGGCCATCGGCTACACCGAGACCCATCAGGTCATCGTCTCCGTGGGCTACGGCATCGGTGCGGAAATTGCCGAGCGGCTGGAGGAGAACAACATCATCGTCAACTATCAGGCCACCCCCGATGAGGAGGGATTCACCGCCTCGGGGGCGCTGCGGATGGGCGTGAGCGAGATGACACGCTTTGGCTTCGGTAAGGAACAGTTTAAAGAGCTGGCCTCGTTGATGGCCGACTGCATTCTGCGGAACAAAGACGTCTCCGGTGATGTGGAAAAGCTGCGCGGGCAGTTTACGGAGATGCGCTACTGCTTTAACGGCAGTGAATTTGACGACGCACTGGAACAATTGGCCCGCCGGATCGGGTTTTAACACATAAAAATAATCATTTGATGGAGGTAACTGATATGAACTTTCCCGAAGAACTGCGTTATTCCAAATCCCACGAATGGGTAAAAAATGAGAACGACGAGGTCGTCATCGGCATTTCCGACTTTGCTCAGAGCGAGCTGGGGGACGTGGTGTTCATCAACCTGCCCCAGGAGGGGGACAGCGTCACCGTGGGGGAGGCCTTCGGCGATGTGGAGTCCGTGAAGGCTGTGTCCGACCTGATTTGTCCGGTAAGCGGTGTGGTAAGCGCCATCAATGAAGAGCTGCTGGACGCCCCGGAAAAGTTGAACCGCGCCCCTTACGGCGCATGGATTATCCGCGTGGCGGAGGTGTCAGAGACGGAAGAGCTGCTGGGAAGCGCCGACTATGAGGCCTTCTGCGCGGCGGAGGGCTGACATGGGAAGCTATGTGCCCTCCACGGCCCCGGAACAGCAGGAGATGCTCCGGGCGCTGGGAATGGAGAATGTACGGGAACTGTACCGCGACGTGCCGGAGAGCATGTACCTGAATGGGCCGCTAAACATTCCCGCCGGGAAAAGCGAGCTGGAGGTGCGGCGGGCCGTGACCGCCATGGCGGCAAAAAACAAGGTGTACCACACCATTTTGCGGGGCGCCGGTGCCTACGACCACTACATCCCCTCAATTGTGAAATACATTCCCGCCAAGGAGGAGTTTCTCACCGCTTACACCCCCTATCAGTCGGAGATCAGTCAGGGACTGTTACAGTCCATCTTTGAGTATCAGACCATGATCTGTGAGCTGACGGGCATGGATGTGTCCAATGCCTCGGTGTACGACGGTGCCACCGCTGCCGCAGAGGCCGCCGCCCTGTGCCGCGACCGGAAGCGCCGCGTCACACTGGTGTCCGCTGCCACCCACCCCGATGTCATCGCCGCCATCCGTACCTACTGCTATGGTACGGGGGACGAGATGCGCCTTGTGCCTGTGAAAGACGGCGTCACCAACTTTGATATGCTCAAAGAAATGCTGACGGCAGAGGTGGCTTCCTTCTATGTTCAGCAGCCCAACTTCTATGGGCTTTTAGAGGACGCCGACACGCTGGGTGCGGCCGTCCATCAGGCGGGAGCCCTTTACATCATGGGCTGCCACCCCATCGCTCTTGCCATCATGAAAACACCCCGGGACTGCGGGGCAGATGTGGCCGTGGGTGAGGGGCAGCCCCTGGGTCTGCCTTTGGGATACGGCGGACCGTACCTGGGTTTTATGGCAGCTGCGGAAAAGCTGATGCGGCGGCTCCCCGGCCGCATTGTCAGCGAAACCATGGACAACGAGGGACGCCGTGCCTTTGTGCTGAGTCTGCAAGCCCGTGAGCAGCACATCCGCCGGGAAAAGGCGGGCAGCAACAGCTGCTCCAACGAGGCGCTCTGCGCTCTCACCGCCTCCGTGTACATGGCGGCCATGGGGCCGGAAGGCATGGCCGAGGCCGCGCGGCAGTCCATGGCCAAGGCGCACTATCTGGCCAAGGGACTTTGCGCACTCCCCGGTGTCTCTTTGCGCTATGGCGGGGACTTCTTCCACGAGTTTCTGGTGGATATGCCCCGGACGGAGGAGGTTCTCTCCGCTTTGGAGAAAAAGAACATTTTAGGCGGTCTGCCCTTTGAGGGCGGCGTCCTCTGGTGCGCCACGGAAAAGGTGTCCCGGGAGGCGCTGGATGAGGCCATTGCCACGGTGAAGGAGGTGCTGACGCGATGAAACTGCTTTTTGAAAAGAGTGTGCAGGGACGGAGGTGTGCCATCCTGCCGACGTGCGATGTGCCGGAGACGGCGCTGCCGGAGCGCTTTGCGCGGCAAGCGGCGCCGAAGCTGCCGGAGCTGAGTGAGACCGACATCTCCCGCCACTACACCGCCCTTTGCGGGCAGGTGCACGGCGTCAACAGCGGGTTTTATCCCCTTGGCTCCTGCACCATGAAATATAATCCCCGCATCGACGAGGAGATGGCGGCGCTGCCGGGGTTTGCCGACATCCATCCCCTTTCCCCTGCCCACGCCGCTGCCGGCTGCCGGGAGGTGCTGGGCACCGCCAAACAATATCTCTGCCAGATCGCGGGGATGGACGACATGACCTTCCAGCCCGCCGCCGGCGCCCACGGGGAATTCACCGGTGTGCTGCTCATTAAACAATACCACGACAGCCGGGGGGACAAGGGACGCACGAAGATTATCGTCCCCGACTCCGCTCACGGCACCAATCCCGCCACCGCCGCCATGTGCGGCTATGAGGTGGTGAACATCGCCTCCGCCCCCGACGGATGCGTGGATTTAGACGCCCTCCGGGGGGCTTTGGGGGCGGACACCGCGGGCTTGATGCTTACCAATCCCAACACCGTGGGACTTTTTGACGAAAACATTCTGGAGATCACCCGCCTTGTCCACGAGGCCGGCGGGCTGTGCTACTACGACGGTGCCAATCTTAACGCCGTGATGGGCGTGGTGCGGCCCGGGGACATGGGCTTTGACTGCATTCACATGAACCTGCACAAGACCTTTGCCACCCCTCACGGTGGCGGTGGCCCCGGCGCAGGTGCCGTGGGCTGTAAGGCTTTTCTCCGCGATTTTTTGCCCCGCTCGGCCCTGATGGAGGGCGGAAACGGCATACAGGTGCGAAGCTTCGGCGGCAACTTTCTGGTGGTTGTCCGGGCTCTCACCTATCTTCTGACGTTGGGTCGGGAGGGGATTCCCGAGGCCGCACAAAACGCGGTTTTGAACGCCAACTATCTTATGTCACAGATCAAGGGCTCCTTTGCCCCCGCCTATGACCGGGTGTGTATGCACGAATTTGTGCTGGATCTCTCTGCATTTAAAAAGGAGGCCGGCGTATCCGCTCTGGATGTGGCCAAGGCCCTCATTGACTACGGGATGCACCCGCCCACGATGTATTTCCCCCTGATCGTCCACGAGGCGCTGATGCTGGAGCCCACCGAGACGGAGGACAAGGAAACACTGGACGGCGCGGCGGCGGTTTTCCGCACGCTTTATGAGCAGGGTCACAGCGATCCGGCCGCTTTGCAGACCGCGCCCCATCACACCCCCATTGGCCGTCCCGACGAGGTGCAGGCCGCCCGGCATCCTGTGGTGCGCTGGGAGGCCACATGATCGGACGCTTAAAATCTATGGAGCAGGATTCTGAGAACATTTTTCAATTTTTGGTGGAACAGGAGATAGGGCGATGAGTGATTATCAACTGCTGGTGATTGGCGCGGGGCCGGGAGGCTACACGGCGGCGCTTGCGGGCGCCCGCCGGGGACTCCGCACCGCGGTGGTGGAAAACCGGGAAGCGGGCGGCACCTGTCTCAACAGGGGCTGCGTGCCCACCAAGGCACTGCTTCACGCCTCCGAGGTGTTTACCGCCGCCAAAAACGGCGGATCTATGGGCGTGTGCACCACGGACATTCACCCGGACATCGGGGCCATGTTTTCCTATAAGCGAGGCATTTCCCAAAAGCTTGCCGGCGGCGTGGAAAGCCTTTTGAAAAGCGCCAAGGTGGAGCTGCTGCGGGGCAGCGCCTGCATTACCGCTCCCGGCGAGGTGACGGTGACAGACAAGGAGGGGCACACGCAGATCTATACGGCGGACGCCGTTCTGGCGGCCACCGGCTCGCAGCCCGCCCGGCCGCCCATTCCGGGACTGTCCCTGCCGGGCGTCATGACCTCCGACGAGCTTTTGGAGGGAACAGACCACCTGTATGAATCTCTGGTCATTATCGGCGGCGGCGTTATCGGCGTGGAATTTGCCACCTTTTACAGTGATCTGGGCTGTCAGGTCACGCTGCTGGAGGGGATGGATCACCTGCTGCCCACCATGGACCGGGAGCTGGGACAGAATCTGGGCCTGCTCCTGAAGCGCCGGGGTGTGCAGGTCTGCACCGGCGCACTGGTGGAGCGAGTGGAAGAAAGTGACAGTGGCTTGACCGTCCGCTTCAGTGTCAAGAGCGGGGCGGAGACGGTCAGGGGTGAGGCGGTGCTCTGCGCCATCGGCCGCAAGCCCTATCTCACCGGTCTTTTTGCACCGGGTCTTAGCCCCCGAATGGAGGGCAGCCGTCTGTGGGTGGACGAGCGCTATCAGACCAGCATTCCCCGGGTCTACGCCATCGGGGATGTATCTTCCCCGGTGCCGTTGGCTCATGTGGCTGCCGCCCAGGGTACGGCAGCGGTGGATTTTCTCTGCGGCAGAGAAAACAGTGTCCGCATGGACATCGTACCCAGCTGCATCTACTGCCGCCCGGAGATCGCCGTGGCAGGGCTGCCGGAGGCAGAGGCCAAAGCGGCGGGACTTCCGGTGCAGGTGGGCAAGTGTGTCATGGGCGGCAACGCCCGCACTCTCATCGCCGACCCCGGCCGCAGCTTTATGAAGGTGCTGGCCAACGCCGAAACCCATGAAATTATCGGGGCCCATCTCATGTGCCCCCACAGCACCGACATTATCGGGGAACTGTGCGCCGCCATGGCCAGCCATCTGACGGCAGAGGAGCTGCTGCGTACCATGCGGCCCCACCCCACCTTTGAAGAGGCGCTGGGCGAGGCTTTGCACGAGTTATGCGCCCGGCTGGCCCGCAACGGCGGCTGAGCAAGAACATTTTTCATTAAAACAGCCCTCTTCGGAGACAGCCGGTGTGAAAAGACACTTTGTAAACCTTCCCTCCATGCAGGGAGAAAATGGGCAGCACAAAAGCCCCTTACGGGAATTTGGAAAGCTTTAAAAGGCTATCCTCATATCCCTTAAGGGGCTTTTTCATTTTAAGTTTTTATAAAACAGCTTCTTTCGCCCGGTCGTACAAAGCAACAAGTTCCCGATACATGGTGTCCACCCCTTCAGTCTGACGGCTGCGCAACACCTCCACCAGCTTACAGATGCCGCAGTAAAAATCGGTCATGCTCAGATTCCCGGTCATCCCTTTCAGCGTATGGGCGCAGCGAAACGCCTCCTCATACCGACCCGACACAAGGCAGGCACCCAGATCCCTAAAGGTGGGGTCGTCAAAAAACTTCACCAGATACTTCTGATACAGCTCCGGCTTATTGGCAAAGCGCCGCAGACCCTCGTCGTAACTGATCCCTGCTCCATTTAATTTTGTAATATCCATTTGTTTCCTCCCGAAAACATTGATTCGGCGCTATTTTATAGTGCCGGTTCTTTCCCTTTTCCGCACTCTTTTTCAGTGGCCCGGTCTGCCGCTTTTTGCGCCATGCAGCCTGCCAGCGTGTCATAGAGCTTTTGAGGATCAATGGGCTTGGCCAGGTGGGCATTCATACCGGCGGCCAGCGATTTTTGCTTGTCTTCATCAAAGGCATTGGCCGTCATGGCAATAATCGGCACAGTTGGGGCATCCGGGCGATCCAGCCGCCGGATAGCATTGGTCGCTTCCAGTCCGTTCATGACGGGCATCCGGATGTCCATAAGTATGGCGTCGTAAAAGCCGGTTGCCGACGCCGAGAACAGCTCCACAGCTTCCTGGCCGTTGGCCGCGTGCTTCACCGTTATGCCCTTTTTATGCAAAATCTGTCTGGCAATCTCCGCGTTGAGGGGATGATCCTCCACCAGAAGAACCCGCCGCCCGTCCAGGGCCTGCCGTAATCCTGCCACGGGCGCAGACACCTCGCTCAGCGCTTCTTCCTCCGGAACGGTTTCCAGCCGCCACTCCACATAAAACGTGGTGCCACGGCCCTTTTCGCTCTCCACCCAGATGCGGCCGCCCATCTGCTCCACAATCTCATGGACGATGGAAAGGCCCAGCCCCGTGCCCTGGCGGGCAGCGTCATTTTGGCTGTCCTCTTGCTCGAAAGGCGTGAATATCTTGGGCAGAAAAGCCGGGCTGATGCCAATACCCGTATCCCTAACCGTCATTCGGTTTTCCACGAAACGGCCACTGCGGGAGAGATTTGTCAGCGTCAGCACCACGCTGCCGCCGGGAGGCGTGAACTTGATGGCATTGGAGAGCAAATTTACCGCCACCTGCCGGACATAAGTGGTATCCAGCTTCATATACTTGCTGGAAATACCGTTTGTTTCCACTTTCAGATTAATTTTCTTTTCCCGGGCCGTTGGCATGACAATGCCCACGGTATCTTGTATAAAGGACGACAGAAACACTGTTTCCGGGTGCAGTGTCAGCCCCCGGTTTTCCATCTTGCTCAGATTCAGCACATCGTTGATGATGGCCAGCAGATACTGACCCGATGTTCCGATTTTATGCAGGTAATCCCGGGCCTCGCCCAGGTTCTGACTGTCCCGGCCCAGCGCTGCCAGAGAGAGGACGGCATTCATGGGCGTGCGGATGTCGTGGCTCATGCGGCTGAGAAAATCCGTTTTGACCCGATCGGCCTCCTCCGCGTCCGCAAGAGCCCGCTGCAGATTCGCCTTGGCGGCCTCCTGTTCTTCATACACGTCGGTGACATCAATCCGAGAGAGAAGAAAAGTCTTTCTGACCGATGAAATGGCGGTAAATTGCACCTGCTTGCGCCGTATTTCCCCGGCAGAGGTGCGGATGCCAAAACTGAATTTATGAGCCTTTTCCTTTTCCAGCCAGCTCCAGATTCGGTCAATCCGGCACTCGTCCATGACCCGCTGCACATCCTCGCGGCAGACCTCCCGTTTAATCAGCGCCCCGATATTTTCTTCAAAGGAATCATGTTCCGTCAGGAAATGCTCCTCGGCACTGGTACCAAATTCAACGCCGGAATCCGTGCTGCCGTCCACCACCACAAAGAAATCGTAGTCCGTTTCCGTCACGGTACTCATGATGGTCTGCATGACCTTTTCCCACGTAATATCAATATCGGCCACGCGGGCCACCACATGCCCGGTATTCGGATTCCGAAGCATATGCACATCGAAGTTGATCCAGTAGACCTTGGCCGTGTCATAAAGACGGGTGAGCTCCATGGAGGCGGTAAATTCGCCGCTGCCAAATTGATTGAGCAGTACCTTCCTGCTGAATTTTTTCCGGAAGTCGGCCACCGTTTTTGCATCTGTCATCAGCGTCGCCGTCTGTTCAAAAAAGTCGTCCGCCGTATGACCCGACAGAGCCAGCACCGTCTGAAACTTGGCGTCGATCTCTACAACACGGTTGTCGGTCAGGTCAATCATGACCGAAGCCAGATTGTCGCTTTGCATGGCCTTGCGGTAAGAGCTTTCCTCCCGGAACTTTTTCTCCGCTTCCTTCTCCCGCGTCACATCGCGTCCCGCGCCAAAGGCCTTGGCGGGCTTTCCGCTTTCATCAAAGGTGGTGGTATAGGTGACCCGTTCGCACCACCAGCCGGCCTCATCCGTGGTTTTATACCAGATGTCCTCCGTCACTTCCCTCGCGCCCTCGCGCAAGCGGGTAAAAATGCTGAGGAAACGGTCAATACAGTCCCTGCGGACATAATCGTTTTCCAGCGTGGAATTTACATAATGCTCGATACGAAAGCAGTCCTGCTTGATGCGCGCTGAGCTGGAAACCACATAGAGACAATCCTCCTGAATGTCATATTCCCAGATATTAATTCCCGAGCTTTTAATGGCGACCTCATAGCGAAGCTGGTTTTCCTGGAGCTGCTGCTCGATACGCTTGAGCTTGTCCACATCAGTGAAAACCGCCTGATAAAGACACTCGCCCCGGGCGCCGGCAGAATAGGCGGCACTGAGATGCACCCATCTGAGACTCCCCGATTTTGTGCGGATACGGTAGGTGAGATTCAGATTTTCACGGTTGGCCACCGCCTTTTGGATGGCCAGCGCCACGACGGGCGTATCCTCTGCCGCCGTGGTGGACATCACATCCCGCCTGTTCATCTGCTCCCGTTCCTCCCGGGAGTAGCCGGTGAGTTCGCAGATGCCGTCGCTGAAATACCGGGTAAGCACCTTGCCGTCCCGAATCTCATACTGGGCAATCCCACCGGGCACCGCATTGACCAGCGCCTGATAATCCGACAGCGTGCTTTGCGCCTGAAGCTGCATATTTTCAAGGCCCTGCTTCGTCTGAATCAGTTTTTCCTGTGTTTCACGTTCGTTTGTCACATCAATGAAGCTGGCATAGCAGAGCTTTGTCCCGTCACTTTGGGGCAGCACCACCGCATTGAGATTCAGCCAGATATACCGCCGGCGGGCATCGCTGTAGAGCCGGAAGGTCCAGTTGACCCCCTCATTGCCGGCAATGGCCTGTTCGATCCTGCGGCGCAGCTCCGGCAGGTCATCGGGATGTACGTTCATAAATTCCATGCTGCCATCCACTTTTTTACGGTGCTCAGGGGAATAGCCCAGCATATCATAGAAGGCCTGATTGTGCAGCAGCGGGTGCAGTTTACCCTCTGCCACCCGGTACATGCAAAGCCCGTCGGGGGTGTTTTCCATCATGGAGCGGATCTGCCGGTTGAGATCTTCGTTGCGCTGCTCGGACTGTCGTATCTCGGTGACATCCTCCACATACTCCACATGGGCGGGAATCCCGTTCCAGTCTGCCAGCTTACCGCGCATGGAGTAGGTCTTTCCGTTGACGGGATAGACAAAATCCCGCCGCATATAGCCATCCTTCCGCAGGCAGTTGATTTTGCAGAATTCGCAGGGGGAGGTGCGGTCAAGCAGAAATTCATAGCACTTCTTGTGGGAATAATCCACGCCCTCTTTGCCGATGGCCCGCAGCCCTGTATTATTTATATAGAGAAGATCATGCAGTTCCGTGTCGCTGACATAGACGATATTTTGGCTGTCATTGACCAGATCGTCATACAGCCGCACCATCTGGGACGGCCTTTGGAAAACGGCATGGAGAATCGGTACGCCATCCTCCTGCCCGATAATGGCCCCATTGATATGTACCCATGCCAGGCCGCCGTTTTTATGGCAGATGCGGTAGGTCTCGTCCACAGGCCGCCCGCTTCGCAGCGCATCGCGGACAGATTTCATCACACGCTCTCTGTCCTTTTCGTAAATGATTTTTGTGGCGTCACCGCGTATATAGGCGGCGTATTCCACCCGCGTATGACCACTGAGCGCCGCTACGCCGTCGGAAAAGTAGACGGTCTCAAAGTGATCCGTGATCCTGTATCTGGCGATGCCTCCCGGAATGCTGTTGACGAGATTGTCCATTTCCCGCTTTGCCCTGGTGGCTTCTTCGCTGCGCCGGCACTCGTCCTCCAGCACATAACGGCCCAGCACGTTGTTGAGCCGGGCACGGATCACCTCGTTTTCCACGGGCTTGGAAATAAAATCCCAGGCATCGTTTTTCAGCGCCTCCACCTGGCAGCTTTCATCGGCAGTCACAGCCAGCACCGGAATATACTCATAGGCGCTGTGTGTAAGCCATTTTAAAAAGGACATGCCGTCCATGCGGGGCATGACAATATCCAACAGAATCACTGTGATGTTTCCGGCGTGCTTTTTTACCTGCTCCATGGCGTCCACGCCATCCGCAGCGGTCAGGATCCTGTATTCACCGGAAAAAGCAGCGGAAACTGCTTCTCTGCTGGCTTCAACATCATCCACAATCAGCATCGTTTTCTGGCTATTCATCCGTTTCTCCTTTGGCAACGTGACAGGTGTCTTGCACCAAAGCCTCGTACTGCTTCAGTTTTTCAATATTCTCGGCCGTACCGATGGTCTTGACGGGCTTTCCCGCCTCATCAAAAAGATTCGTACAACGAATATGCCACCACAGCGCCTGTCCGGAGGGAGCCAAAAGCGGTATTTCATATTCCACAAAAGGAGCGCCGTCATAGAGCTCCTGCTGTTTTTCTTTGTAAAGCGGGACATATGCAGGGAGGATAATGCCGCTGTTTTCCAGGAAGCGGCTGTAATGGGGCGTAATATCGGCAAAGCCCATGGAGGCGCCCTTTATGCCGTTGCAGCAGATGTCCGTGCGCAGATCATGCTCCCAATACTGAAGACCCGAGTGGAGCAGAGCGATTTGCAGCTTCTTGCGCTCCTCCTCCAGGTTGCGCGTGGCGCTGTGTTCCTTTGTAATGTCAATGATGGTCACATAGAACCAGGGCCGGCCGCCCTCGTCATGCACCAGATGGCCGATGTCATGCACCCAGCAGAGGGTGCCGTCCGCCTTTTCAATGCGGTATTCGCACTCGTCCACAGTGCCTACGACCGTCTGCTTCTCGATCTCCTTCAGGACACGAGCCCGGTCCTCGTGCCAGACCATGCGGGAAAAGCTTCCACCGAACTTTTTACGGAAGGTCTCCTGTGTGTAGCCCAGCATCCGAAGCATATTTTCGCTGACAAAGTCAAACCGATCATCTGCCCCGGCGCTGTAGCGGAATATCCCGCCCGGCATCAGATCCAGCAGACGCTTGCGGTCCACCGACAGCGCTTCCAGCTCTCTTGCGATGGCGGCTCGCTCGGTGTTATCCTGCATGAATTGGATGCGCGCCGCACGACCGCCCCACTCTGTCAGCTTGCCCTTGAGAATGTACTGCTTGCCGGTTTCGGCGTCCGATACCTCCTGCTCGCTATACTCCCGTGACATTTCACATAGCGGGATGCAGTGACTGCACGGGGCGGACTTATTCCAGAGAATCTCGTAGCACTTTTTGCCGATGCAGTTTCTCTTTTCCCGGCCGGCTATTTCACAGGCCACCTGATTGAGATACAGTACATCATAGCTTTCCAGATCACAAACCATGACGGCGTCGCTGGTCTCATCCAGCAGCCAGTCCAGATTGCGGGAGAGCACCGGAGACGGCATCTCCATATGATCGTCATAGATTTTATATTGACGCTTGCCCAGACGCTTGGCCGCCAGAAGCGCACTGTCCGCATTTTTATAGAGCGTCTGGTAGTCGGTCCCCTGCGCCGGCGCCACCGAAATGCCCACGGTGGCCGCCAGCTCAATACCTCCGTACTGCATTTGCAGCTTTTGACAAAGTTGGCCGGCCTTTTTCTTCAGTTCTTCCATGGAATCAAACCGGGGAGAGAAAACGGCAAATTCATCGCCGCCCAGCCGCGTCACAATATCTGTTTTTCGGAAATTGCGGCTGAGAATTCCGGCGACGGCGATCAGCACCTCATCCCCCTTATCATGGCCGAACACATCGTTAATCATCTTAAAATTATCCAGGTCGATCATGTAAAAGCAGCTTTTCAGCGTCTTATCCTCGGAAAACGCCAGATTCACAGCGGTTTCAAGGGCGGTGCGGTTGTAAAGGCCGGTCATGGAATCGTGCTCCACCCGGAAACGCATGACCTCCACCTCCCGGGACAGAGCCTTTTCCCGCTCCATCAGGAAGAGCTTTGACTGTGCCATCACGTTGCTGACACGGTGCAGCGCCACATCCGCATTATAGGGCTTGGCAATAAAATCGGCGGCACCCATGGAGAGCGCCCGCGCTTCGCCGTCCTCCCCTGTCTGGGAGGTGATGATAACCGGTATATCCCGGAGATCTGCGTCTTCCTTCAGCTTTTGCAGCAGCTGAAAGCCATCCATTACCGGCATGATGAGATCCAGCAAAATAATGTCAATATGCTCATGGTTTTCTTTTGCGAAGCGGTAGGCGGTTTCGCCGTTGCCGGCCTCGGCAATGGTATAGATGCCGCCGAATATCTCGCCGAGCACCGCCCGGTTCAGCTCCACATCGTCCACGATCATCATGATCCGATCCGATTTATTCTGGCTGACGATGGCCCGGTCGTCTCCATCGCTCCCGGCGCCATGGGCCGGTCTTGGCCCAGAGACAGACGACTGCTCCAGATGCTTTTCAAACTGGCAAAGAGGCATGGGCTTGGCGTAATAATAGCCCTGCACATAGGTGCAGTCCATATGACGCAGGATCTCCAGCTGCTCCTTTGTCTCAACGCCCTCCGCCACCACGGCCAGATTCAGCCATTTGGCAAGACTGATGACAAAGCTGAGAATATTCTTGCTGCTGTTTTTGGCCGTCTCATTTTGAATAAAGTCCATATCCAGCTTCACTACATCCAGAGGAAGCTTGGAGAGCATATTCAAAGACGAGTAGCCGGAGCCGAAATCGTCCATTTCAATGACAAAGCCCAGCTTCCGGAGCTTTCCCACCACGGCAATGAGCTGATCGGCATTTTCCGTATAGGCGGACTCCGTAATCTCCAGATGCAGATACGCCGGCTTCAGATCGTATTTATGGAGCATGTCCAGCAGCAGCTCCGGCAGGTTTGAGTTATAAATATCCGCCCGTGACACATTGACGGAAATGGGCGTCACCTTTTTCCCGGCGGCGATCCACCCGCTCATGGCACGGCACACCGTTTCCCACACGTAGAGATCCAGCTCCGTAATAAATCCGTTCTTTTCAAAGATGGGAATAAACTGGCCCGGGGATATCATGCTGCCGTCCGGCCGCACCCAGCGAACCAGCGCCTCCGCACCGGCCACCTGCTCTGTGGCCACATCATACTGGGGCTGGTAGTAAACCTGAAACGCCTCAGTCTGCAAGGCATTTTTCATTTCGCCCAGAACTGTCTGCTCAAATAGGAGCCTTTTCCGAATGGCATCATCATAATGGGCATAATGCACATCATATTTGCCCCGGGCGGAATTACAGGCGATCAGTGCCCGGTCACACATCACGTTGACGGGAATGTCCGTATCGTGGATCATATAAATGCCAAAGAGCATATTGATCTGGATTGTAATGGGAAATTCATTAACGGCCTGAATGGCTCTTTCAAAAATACTGTTTTCATAAGCTGGCCGATGGGGCATCAGACAGGCAAACTGATCGGCGCCGATGCGCCCCGCCACGACCTCTTCCGACAGATGGCGCTTCATCAGCATGGCAATATAGCGCAGCAGATCATCCCCCACCCGTATACCGAAAAGATCGTTGACCAGCTTAAAGCGCTCAATATTGCAGCAGATAAGATCAAACTTTTTCTCTGTATTGCTCCGAATCACCTTGGATACCTGCTGATAAAAAAACTCCTTTTTCAAAAGGCCGGTGAGCTCATCTTTCTGGACGGTGTTGATCAGGGCTGCGGTTTCACGCAGTTTAACGGTATTGGCAATGCGGTGACGGATAATGGAGGGTTGATAGGGTTTCACGATAAAATCGTTGGCGCCCATGGATAAAGCCTTGTTCTCCGTGTCGCTGTCGTTGCTGCCGGTGGTCACAATAATGGGGATCTGAGATAAAAAAGCATCCCCACGCATTGCCTTCATCACCTCATACCCATCCATCACGGGCATATTCAGATCCAGCAGAACCGCAGAAATGCTCTCTTTTTCATGATTCAGTATGGCAAGGGCTTCTCTCCCATTCTCGGCTTCCAAAACCGTGTATTCATCTTTCACGATTTTGCACAGAATACTCCTATTGATCAAATTATCATCCACAACCAGTAGTTTCTTCTCCGAATACATAAAGATCTCCCCCTTATGCAAGAGTGATTTTCTCTCCTGTCCACTCAGGCGCGGCAATCGTTTCATTATGGGCCAGGTAAATTTATACATTTTAAAGATACGACATTTTTCGACAAAAAGCAACATTTCTGTATTGTTTTACCTTTTTATTTTTTATAAAGCGTTTCTTTTACAGAAGTCACATCGGACGCCTGCCCCAGGAATATGCCGCTTTTGTTTATACATTAAAATATAACGATGCTTTTTACCACAACCCGGATAAAAAAGCAAACAGACGCCCTGTCCCCGGCGAATTGTTTTCGCAGAGAACAGGGCGTCTTTATACGATGCTCTTTTGTCTGCCGCGGTTGTGTCAGTTACCCGCGGCTATCTTTTTTCTATATCTCCTACACACAAGCAATGCAGTTACCTTTACTTAGAAGCAAAAGCCCATAATGACATAGCCGATCACACAAAGGACAGCCACACTCAGTGCATAGGGCAGCTGCGTCTTGACGTGATCCACGTGGTCCGAACCGGAACCCAGCGAGGAAAGGATGGTGGTGTCGGACAGGGGGGAGCAGTGATCGCCGAAGCAACCGCCGCCCATGACAGCCGCGATGGCGGCATACACCAGATTGGTGGCCTGACCGCCGGCCAGATTGAAGGCCAGAGGCATCACGATAGGGATCATAATGGCGTATGTGCCCCAGGAGGTGCCGGTGAAGAAGGAAATAAATGCGCAGACGGCGAAGGTCAGCGCCAGCAGCGTCACAGGCGTCATCCAGGCTTCAGTCACGTTGATGACAAAGTCAGCGGTGCCCAGTGTC
>JAAXZS010000141.1 GCA_012719745.1 Clostridiales bacterium
AATGTGATGAGCGCCGTGTATACCGCGCAGGCAGCTGTTAACACCACCCGCACCATCGTACAGGCGGTAGCGCCGAAATAAGAACCTCTACGGTTCCCAAAATCAAAGATTTTGACCGTAACGAGAACCTTGTTACTCTCGTAATAACGCAGAAAGGAAAAAGCCTATGAAAGTAATTTATGTAGCGTCCCCCTACGCTGGGGACATCGAACAAAATACCGAATATGCCAGGAGAGCGTGCCGCCATGTGATGAACGAGGGGCACGCTTTTTTTGCGCCCCATCTGCTATATCCGCAGCTCCTTGATGATTCCAATCCGCGGGAGCGTCAGGCAGGTCTGGACATGGGGCTTGCCATGCTGCCCCGCTGTGACGAGCTATGGTGCTACGGCGACCGCAGCTCCCATGGAATACACCTTGAAATCGAGGAAGCGGTCAGGCTCGGCATCCCGGTGCGCCGGGTAACGGAACAGGAAAATGGCTTTGTCATTGGCAGAGTAAAAAACACCGTACCGGCCGAGGCTCCCATACAGGCGATGAGGATGGTCTGATGATGCGCATGGGGAGCCTCTTCGATGGGATTGGAGGCTTTCCCCTTGCCGCCGTCCGCAATGGGTTCACTCCCGTATGGGCCAGTGAAATCGAAGCCTTTCCTATCGAAGTGACGAAAATCCGATTCCCCGAAATGCGCCATGTCGGGGATATTACAAAGCTGGACGGAGCGAAATTGCCGCCCGTGGATGTCATTTGCGGCGGCAGCCCATGTCAAGACCTTAGTGTGGCTGGCCAGAGGGCTGGCTTGGCGGGAGCGCGCTCCGGCCTGTTTATGGAGCAGACCCGAATTGCGAAGGAGATGAGAAAAGCCGATGAGCAGCGAAACGTACCAGCTCACCTTGTTAGACCTCGATACCTCGTTTGGGAGAATGTCCCCGGAGCATTCTCCAGCGCAGACGGCGAGGACTTCCGGGCGGTCATCGAGGAGATCGTCCGCATTAAGTACAGTGCCTGTGATGTGCCTCGACCTGAGTCCGGGCGCTGGGAATCTGCTGGGGCTGTCCTTTTGGGAGATGAATTCAGCATGGCTTGGAGAGTCATGGATGCTCAATTCTGGGGAGTCGCCCAGCGACGCCGTCGCATCTTCCTTGTCGCAGATTTTGGAGGCACGACCGCACCAGAAATACTATTTAAGCAAGACGGCCTGTTTGGGGATACTCAGGAGAGCGGAGGCCCGTGGCAAGGAGCTGCCGCCCCAGCTGAAGGATGCCCTGATGATACAGGCGGGGCTTGCCTGACCCCGTGGGACGTACAGAGCCGCCGCATTTTTGAGGAAACCGGAACATGGCCCGCCCTCTATAGCGGCGAAGGCGGCGGGCACGGATATATCCAGACAGAAGAAAAAACAGCGATAGCCTTTGCCGCAAATCAGCGTGACGAGGTGCGGGATCTCCACGATGTAGCTGGAGCCTTGGGTGCTCAGCCGGGGATGAAGCAGCAAACCTTTATGGCTGATACCGAGAAAATCAGTACCTTTCATGTCAATCAAAGAGATGAAGTAATTGACTTAGACGGCATATCCGGCGCGCTGTTAGCAACCCGAAATATGCAGATGCAGACCTTTGTCACCCGGCAGCCGCTGTTCTGCTTAAACGATCAGGGCGGCGAACGGATGGATGTCACCGAGGATGTGGCGTCCACATTGCGCGCTGGTATGGGAGGGCATCCTCCGCTGGTATCCCAGCCCAATTGCATGAACGGCTGGGATACTCAGCAAAGCCGTGTGTTCACGCCGGAGGGTGTAGCGCCGCCTCTTGCCGGTGCGGATGGCGGCGGTGGCAGAAACCCGGCAGGGCTGTTGTTTGCGGCAGGCGTTGTCAGCAAAGGTGACGGGAATTGTTTTTTGACCCCCGAAACACACACCTCGCTAACCGGCGGCGGTGGGCAGGCCGGACAAGGCTCCCCTTGTGTGCTTACCGCAGGCTTCTGCGGCAATGCCAGCGCCGAAGCCAGAGGGATCGGCTATCAGGCGGAGTGTTCCCCTACCATTAAAACCGGCACTGCGCCATCGGTGCTGTGCCTCAACGATCAGGGCGGCATCCAGATGCACTGTACCGAGGATATCACCGGTACCCTCCGCGCCCAGGAGCATGGACACCAGCCGCTGGTCATGGCGACCCAGCAGGGCGGCGCTGAAATTGGTGAGGTCATTTGTCCGACTATCACGGCAAGTGCCGGTATGAGTGGCAATAACCAGCCGGTGCTGTTTGAAAATCATGGAATCGACAGCCGCTATACCGGTCCGCATGCTGTGGCGCCCACCATGTCCGCCCGGATGGGTACCGGGGGCAATAATGTTCCGCTGGTGGGGAATCCCGTTGCATTTTCCCTTGATTCGAAGGAATCCAACAGCATGAAATCGGAAAATCCCCATTCGGGATGCCGGGAAACGGAAGTTGCCAGAACCATTGACACGACAAACCCCAATCCCAGCAAGAACCAAGGCGGCATTGCCATCCTGCAGGAAACCATCTGCATTGCGGGCAACACTATCGACCGGGAGCCGGAAAACGGCGGCAACGGTCTCGGCTGTCAGCCGGACATCAGCTACACCATTATGCAGTTGCCATGCTGGTGACACGCCCCCTTTTCGGGAAACTGATTGACAACAAAGGATTTGGCGCAGGCATCTGGCCGGGGG